>JANRJM010000013.1:300000-434106 GCA_033763975.1 Planctomycetota bacterium | reverse complement strand
CGGCCTGGCGCTCGCGCTCGCTTTTGTTCTTGGCTTTGGTGACGTAGGCTTCGACGGCGGCGCGTTGTTCGGGCGTGGTGAGCGCTTCGACGGCCTCATGCTCGGGCGCGATGACCAGGAAGCTGACGCCGAAGATGGTGTCAGGGCGCGTGGTAAAGACTTCGATGTTAGCGGGAGGAGCAAGCCCGGCGGGAGGGGCAAGCCCCTCCCCTACACGGAAGCGAATGGAAGCGCCTTCGCTTTTGCCGATCCAGTTGCGTTGCTGGTCGATGATGGCTTGGGGCCAGTCCAAGGTCTCGAGGCCGCGCAGAAGGCGGTCGGCGTAAGCGGTAATGCGCAGACTCCACTGGCGCATGCGAACGCGCTCCACGGGGTGGCCGCCGCGTTCGGACAGGCCGTCCTTTACCTCCTCGTTGGCGAGGACGGTACCCAAGGCAGCGCACCAGTTCACGAAATCGTAGCTGAGGTACGCCAGGCGGTAGTGCTGCAGGAAGTCCTCGCGGGCTTTGCCGGTCAGGGCCTTCCATTCACTGGCGGTGATGGTAGGCGTGTCAGTATCGCAGGCGGCGCGGACGTTGGCGTTGCCCTCGCGGTCCAGAATGGCGATGAGTTCGACGATGGGGCGGGCTTTGTCGGCGGACTGGTCGTACCAGCTATCGAAAAGCTGGAGGAAGATCCACTGCGTCCAGCGGTAAAAGTCGGGGTCGCTGGTGCGGGTGAGGGTGTCGGGATCGTGTCCCAGGCCGATGACCTCGATCTGCTGCAGGTAGCGCTGGATGTTTTGCTCGGTGCTGATGGCGGGGTGGATGCCGGTCTGGATGGCGTAGTTCTCCGCCGGGAGGCCAAAGGCGTCGAAGCCCATGGGGTGCAGCACGTTGTAGCCGCGGGTGCGGTAGTAGCGCTTCAGGATGTCGGTGGCGATGTAGCCCAGGGGGTGGCCGACGTGGAGACCCGCGCCGCTGGGGTACGGGAACATGTCGAGGCAATAGAACTTGGGACGGGCGGCGTCGAACCCGGGCTCGCCGGGGTTCGGCTGGCGGAAGGCCTGCTCGCGCGACCAGGCGTCCTGCCAGCGGCGCTCGATCTCATCGGCGAGCCGGGCTGTGTAACGGTGGGTGGGCTCGGACATCGGCGGCCTCGGCCCGGGCCGCACGCGTGCGCCGCCCTCGGGCGTGTGCTGGGGGGGCGACTATAGCCGTTCGCCCGGCTTGCCCCGCGCGTCGCGCCCGCGTGCCACACCCGAGAGCTTGACCTCGCGCAGGGCGCCGTCGGGGACGCCCGGGGACGGCGCCGAGGCCTGGGCGTGGCGCTTGGCCTCCCCCGCGACGGCGAACGAGCCCGTGACGAGCACCAGATCGTCGCGGTTCACGGCGCGGGCGGCGAGTGCCAGCGCCTCGCGCACGTTGGGCGCGAGCTGGCTCATCTTGCCCGAGACCTCGGAGAACCGGCGCTGCAGGTCGCGCGGGTCGGCCGCCCGCGCGTTGCCGTGCGCGCGGGTGAAGATCACCTTGTCGGCCCCGGTCGCCAGGGCGGCGAGCATCCCCCCGGCGTCCTTGTCGCTCGCGCACCCGAACACGACCACCAGCGAGTCGTACCGCACCTGCGCCCCCAGCGCCTTGATCAGCGCCTGCACTGATTCGGGCGTGTGCGCACCGTCCACCACCACGCGTGGACGCATGCGCACGGTCTCGAGCCGCCCCAGGCTCGGCGTGGCGCTCAGCCCCTGCGCGACCGCGGCCTCGGGCGCTTCCACGCCCCGGGTCCGCAGCTTGTCGATGAGCGCGAGCGCGAGCGCGCAGTTCACCGCCTGGTGCTCGCCCTTCAAGGGGACCGGGAGGTGCTCGAAGCTGCTGCGGGGCGTGGTGACGACGACGCGCGTGTGCGGGCCCAGCTCGGGGCTCGATTCGAACCGGAAGGAATAGTCGATGTCCTCGCCCAGGAACTCGAGCGTTGTCCCGACCTCGGCCGCCCGCGCGCGCAGGACGCCCGCCACGGGCGCCGACTGCGGGACGCTGACGGCGGGGATGCCGGGCTTGATGATGCCCGCCTTGTGCCGCGCGATGTCCTCGATGGCGGGCCCGAGCAGGCGCGCATGCTCGACGTGGATCGCCGTGATGCCGCAGGCCTCGGGCGTGATGATGTTGGTCGCGTCGTCGCGTCCGCCCAGGCCGACCTCGATCACCGCGACGTCGACCGCCTGCTCGGCGAAGTGCAGGAACGCGGTCGCCGTGAGCAGCTCGAAGTACGTCGCGTCGCCGTGCGCGCGGGCGATGGCGTCCGCCGCGTCCGCGGCCCGCGCGAGCAGGGTCGAGAACGCTCCCCGCCCGATGGGGTCGCGGCAGATGCGGATGCGCTCGGACATGTCCACCAGGTGCGGGCTGGTATAGAGCCCGGTCGCGATCCCGCACGCCTGCAGGCACGACGCGAGCATCTCGCACACGCTGCCCTTGCCCTTGCTCCCCGCGACGTGCACGCACTTGAACGACGACTGCGGGTTCTCCAGGCGATCCATGAGCGCGCGCATGCGGTCGAGCCGGAAGGTCGCGGCACCATCGACCTGCGTCGGGCTCAGCGCCTCGACGTTTACGCGCGACTCAAGGAAGGCCAGCGCGTCGTCGTACCCGTGGAAGGCGCGGGACCCGCCCGCCGGAACGTGCGCCGGCGCCCGCCGTTTCCCCCGGACGCCGTCGGAAGCTGCTGGCTTGGGCTTCTTGCCGGACATGTCGAGAAGGCCCCCTGCGGTACTCTATCAGAATCCCCGGGAAACGGTTGCACTATCTTCCCCCGGTCGCTCCGACACCCCCCTGCTCGGGCGCAGCCCCAGGCGCCGGGGGGCGCGGGCCCGCTGCGGGCGCTCAGCGCGCCCGCCGACTCATCAGGATGAAATCGGTCGACGCGCGCTGCCCGCCGCACTCGCGCACCAGGCGCGCGACCTGCCCGCGGTGATACGTCGAGTGGTTGAGCACGTGCGTGAGAATCTCCCCCACGGTCGAGACGTAGGTCACGCCCTCGCTGCTCGTGTACAGGCACTCCTGCTCGAGGTCTTCCTCGCGCAGCCCGGCGATGTACGCGCCCCACGACGCATCCACCTCGGCCAGGCGCGCCCGCGTTTCCTGAGGCGTCAGCCCGGGGAACCAGTCGAGCGGATTCTGGTAGGGCGTGCGCCGGATGCGCCACATCCACACCTGGCGCGCCAGCGCGACGTGCGGCAGCAGCCCGACGAGCCGCTCCCACGCCTCGCCCCGCCGGTTGGCCTGCGGCACGCTCTCGATGGACGCGACCGCCAGCTCGTTCGCCCACGCCTCGTACGCCAGCATGCGCCGGAAATGCCCGATCAGTCCCATGACAGCCCTCCGACGTCCGCCGCCCACCCGCGCGAGCGCATCGCCTGCTTCATGTCGCGCACGGCCCGGCGCAGGCCGACGAAGATGGCGCGGCTGACGATCGCGTGCCCGATGTGCAGCTCGGCCACGCCCGGCAAATGGGCGATGGGCCCGACGTTCGCGTAGTTCAGGGCGTGCCCCGCGTTGAAGCGCATGCCCGCGGCACGGATCCGCCCGCCCGTGTCGCCGATCTCCGCGTACGCCGCGCGCAGGCGTTCGACGCGGAAATCACCCCCGCACGCGAGGAACGCCGCGGCGTAGGGGCCCGTGTGCACCTCGCACACGTCGAACCCCGCGTGCGCGCACGCCTCGACCTGGCGCGCGTCGGCGTCGATGAACGCCGACACCAGGCACCCGGCCTCGCGCAGGCGGGCGACGACGTCGCGCATGCGTGCCGCCTGCCCCGCCACGTCGAGCCCGCCCTCGGTCGTGACCTCGTGGCGCCCCTCGGGCACGAGCATCGCGCTGTGGGGCTTCACGCGCGTCGCGATGGCGATCATCTCGTCGGTGGCGGCCATCTCGAGGTTGAACTTGACGCGCACCAGCGGGCGCAGCAGCTCGACGTCGCGGTCGACGATGTGGCGCCGGTCCTCGCGCAGGTGCACGGTGATGCCGTCGCCCCCGCCCATCTCGACCTCGTGGGCGGCCCGCACGGCGTCCGGCTCGCCGTACTCGTTCCCCGAGCCCGCGCCCGGGCGGTAGCGCGCCTGGCGGATGGTGGCGACGTGGTCGATGTTCACCGAGAGCAGCGCCATGCGCACGAACGGTAGCGAGCGAGCGCGCCCCCGGTACGATCGTCGGCTATGGACATGGCGTTCATCCTGCGGGCGGCGGGTGCCCAGGCCGCCTCGGGCGACCTCGCCGGCGCGCGTCGCCTGCTGCACGACGCGATCGCGCGCCAGCCCGGCGCGCCCGAGCTGCACCGCGCGCTCGGGCAGGTGTGCCAGCGCGCGGGAGACGCGGCGGAGGCCGCCGGCGCGTTCGAGCGGGCGGTCGCCCTCGCGCCGGGCGTGCCCGGGCTGCGGGCGGAACTGGCCCGAGCACTGACGCAGGCCGAGCGGTACGCGGACGCGGCGGGGCACCTGGTGGCGCTGCACGCCGGGGGCCCGGCGAACCTGGACCTTGCCGCCGAGGCCGCCCGGGTGTGTCTCATCGCGGACCGCCCCGGCGACGCGTGGCGCGTGCTGCGCGAGACGGGGCAGGCCCGTCCCGACGACCCGCAGGTGGTGGTGCGCCACACGGACCTGGCGATCCGCGCGGGCGAGGTCGACCAGGCGGTGGGCGTCGCGCGCGAGGGCGTGGCACGGTTTCCCGAGTCGTCTGATGCGCTGCTGCAACTCTGCGTCGCGCTCGCGTTCGCCGACGGCGTGGACGCCGACGAGCACGCCGCGCTGCACCGGCGCCTGGGCGAGATGTTCCGCGATGCCGTGCCGCCCACGGGCGTGGCGTTCACGAACGCCCCGGACCCCGATCGCCCGCTGCACGTCGCGTTCTGGTCCACGGACTTCCGCACGCACGCGTGCGCGTACTTCCTGCGCGCGTTGCTCGCGAATCTCGACCCCGCGCGCGTGCGCGTGCACTGCTACGCCCTGAACGAGCCGGACGAATCGACCGGGTTCTTTTCGTCGCGCTGGGTGTACCGTGCGATGGGCGACCTGGGCGTCGAGGAGATCCGCGAGATCGCCCGGGCCGACGGCATCGACGCGCTCGTCGACTGCGCCGGCTGGTCGCGCGGGCACCGCATGGACGCCATCGCCCACCCCATCGCCCCCGTGCAGGCGGCGTGGCTCGGCTACTCCAACACGTGCGGCGTGCCGGGCGTGCACTACCGCTTCATCGACGCCGTCACCGATCCGCCCGGCGCCGAGCGCTGGGCCACCGAACGCCTCGTGCGCCTCGACGCGTGCTACCTCGCGTACGAGCCCGCGCCATTCGCCGCCCGGGGCGCCGCGTGGACGCCCCTCGCCAAAGACCCCGGTGCGCCGTTCACCTTCGGGTGCTTCAACCGCACCGAGAAGATCCAGCACGCGACATGCCGCGCCTGGGCCGCCATCCTGGCGCAGACCCCCGGCGCGGCGCTGCTGCTGAACGACCACCGCGCGCCCGGCGCCCGCGGCGCGGTCGCACGGCGTTTCCGGGCGGCCGGTGGCGATCCCGCGCGCCTGCGCTGGACCCCGTTCGTGCAGGCGCCCGGCTCGCACCTCGCCGCCCACCGGCACGTCGACCTCGCGCTCGACCCCTTCCCGTACAACGGCACCACGACAACATGCGAGGCGCTCGTCACCGGCACGCCCGTGCTCGCCCTCGCGGGCGAGGTGCACCGCGCGCGTGTGGGCGCGTCGCTGCTCGCGGCGTGCGGGCTGCACGACCTGGTCACGCCCGATGTCGAGTCGTACGTCCGCGCCGGCGTGGCGCTCGCGCACGACCCGGCGCGCCTGCACGCGATCCGCGGCGTCGTGCGCGAGCGGTTCTTCGCGTCGCCCGTGAGCGACTTCCCCGGGTTCGCGCGCCGGTTCGAGGCCGCCCTCCGTGCGTGCTGGCGCGCGTGGTGTGAAACGCAGCGCGGGGGCTGATCGTGCCGCGCGGCGGTTCTAGCGCGATTCCGCCCGCCACCAGTCCCACTGGCGGCGCACACCCTCTTCGAACGGCGTGCGGGGCGCGTACGAGAGTTCGGCCCGCGCGCGGGTGAGGTCGGCCCAGGTCCGCTCGACGTCGCCCTGCTGCATGGGCGCACGTTCGATGACCGCCGCCCGCCCCACGACGCGCTCGATGGTGCGGACCATCGCCGCGAGCGAGATCGGCGCATCGCTGCCGAGGTTCCACACGCGGTACCCGTGCGTGGGGATGCGGTCGTACGCCGCGAGCACGCCGGCGACGATGTCGTCGATGAACGTGTAGTCGCGGCTGGTGGTGCCGTCGCCGAAGAGCGTGATGGGCTCGCCGCGCGCGATGGCCGCGATGAACTTGGCGATGGCCAGGTCGGGGCGCTGGCGCGGGCCGTAGACCGTGAAGAAGCGCAGCATCGCCGTGGGCATGCCCGTGATGATGTGGTGGGTGTAGCCGATGAGTTCGCACGCGCGCTTGGTGGCGGCGTAGGGGCTGATGGGCTGCGAGACGTCCTGATCCTCGCGGAACGGCGCGGTGGTCGCGTTGCCGTACACGCTGCTCGATGACGCGACGACGAGGCGCCCCACGCCCTGGGTGGCGCACGCGTCTTGGACCGCCGCCGTGCCCAGCACGTTCGCGCGGGCGTAGCCGGCGGGGTCGGCGATGCTCGGGCGCACGCCGGCCTTGGCCGCGAGGTGGATGACGCCCTGCGGGCGCTCGCGCGCGAGCAGCGAGGCCAGCGCGCCCGCGTCGGTGATGTCGCCCTCGACGAACAGCACGCCCGCGCGGACGATCGCGTCGCGCGCTCGTTCCTTCACCGCTCGCGGATAGAACGGGTCGAAGTTGTCCAGGCCGATCACGCGCTGCCCGCGCGACGCGAGCGCGACGCACACGTGCGACCCGATGAACCCCGCGGCCCCGGTCACGAGCACTGTTTCGCTCATGCGTCAACCGTACCCGGTGCGGGCGCCGCGCCGATGCGTGCCTGAACACAATGTGAACACGTTCCAGACCCGGCGCTGGCGACAAAAAAACAAGCAGGGTGCCATCTTGTGGACGGCACCCCGCTGGAGGAGAGAGAGATCGTGGGGAGTATAGGAACTTCATCGGGCGAAAAGTTGCCTAAACCCTCAAAAAGACCCTTGACATCGACAGGAATTCCGCAAGGCGCCAGGATGCCCACCGGGCGCATGGGGGAATTGCGAACGACGTGCGAACAGCCGCGCATATCTCGCCTGCACACCCGCGTGTTCAGGCGAGACGTACAACAGCCCGGGGGAGCGCCCCGGGCTGTCGGCTGTCTTCACATATGTGTCCGCGTTGCGCGAGCCCGCGACGCCCCCGTGTTCGCGTCGATTACTCGGGCTTCGGCTGCGCGTTGCGCAGGCGCTCCTGCAGGCGCTGCAGCGCTTCGGCCTGGCGCTCCGGGGGCAGCGACTTGATCCGCTCGCGCACGCGCTCCGGGATCCGCGGGTCGTCGAGCGTCAGCGGCTTGTCGCCCGCGCCCGGCGCCTTGCCCGGGAACTTGTCCTTCTCGATGTTGCGTTCCACCTCGCGCGGCCCGCGACGCTGCTGCACCTCGGCCTTCACGCGCTCCAGTTCCTTCTGGAACACCGGCTTCTGCGCCTCGGTCAGCACGCCGAACATCGCCGCCTGCGTGTCCGCCGGCTTGGGCGCCGCCTCCATGATCTCGCGCAGACGCGCCCGGGCGGCGGCGGTGGCCTCGTCGGTCGGGCGCTCCCCAGCCGGCGCGTCCATCATGCCGTCCGCGGGCGCGTCCATCGGCGCCTCGGCCGGACGCTCGCCCTGCGGCGGCTTCGCGCCCGGGCGGCGCTGGCCGGGTCGACGCCCCTCGGGCGCGCCGCCCTCCGGCCGCGGCGCCCCCAGCATCTCCAGCACGCGGCGACGCTCGCCCTCGGGCAGGTCCTTCATCAGGCCTCGCACTTCGGCGCCGTTCGCGGCCCGGAACTCGTCCATCTCCTTGCGGAACTCCGCGTCGATCGACTCGATCAACTCCTGCTGGTCGGCGGTCAGGCGCACCTCGGCCGGCGCCTTCTCTCCCCGCAGCACGTCGAACGCCCGCATGAACACGCGCTGGGGCGTGGGCGCCTCGCGCCGCTCGCGACCGACCGGGTTGCCCCCGGAGAGCTTGCGATTCTCGCCCGGGACGCCCCCGTCCTTCACTTCCGGCCCCTTGAGCGGGGCGGGGGGCGGGGACGACTGCTGAGCCAGGGCCGAACCGGCGAGCAGCGCCACGCCGCACACCGACACCATCCACGAAGCGCGATTGATCACGGGAAACCCTCCTGCGTCGGCGTAGGCCGAGCACTGTGTCCAACGCCCGGGGCACGCGCGTATTGCCGCGCAAGTCCGGGCGTCCCAGAACCTACCATCGGCCATGGGGCTCACCAAGTCGTTTGTTCTTGAAGCATTGCGTGGATTGCGCGGGCCCGACGGGTCGCCCGCGCTGGGTGGTGATCGCGTCGTCTGGGTCGCCGCGTGCGACGGGTACGCGTCGGTGAAACTCCAGCACGCGGGCGATGCGCCCGACCAACGACGGACCGCGGCCCGGACGGCGTACGACGGGCTGGTGGCGGCCGCCCGAGCCGCGGGCGAGCAGGTGGACGCGCTCGTCGTCGAGTTCGTGGATCACGCGGGGACCGTGGTGCAGACCGAGCGCTTCGGCGGGTCGGCGCGCCCCGCGCCCCCGGCCGCCGGCCCGGCGACGAACTCCCCGCGCGAGCCTGTTTCCGCGCGCGAGCAAGCCCCGCCGCCGTCGCGCCAGGCCGCCGCCGGGCACACGCCGATCCCGGGCCTCAACCCGGGCGTCTCGGGGCTCGAAGGCGTGGCGCACGTCATCGCCGTGGGCGCGGGCAAGGGCGGCGTGGGCAAGAGCACCATCGCTCTCAACCTCGCTGTCGGGCTCGCACGGGCGCGCCACCGCGTCGGGCTGCTCGACGCCGACATCTACGGCCCGTCGATGCCGACGATGCTCGGGCTGGGCGGGCTCGAGCCGATCGTCCGCGAGGGCGTGCTCGAGCCGTTCCTGTCGCACGGCGTGCGGTGCATGACGATGGGCGCCCTCGTGCAGCCCGACAAGCCCCTGATCTGGCGTGGGCCGATGGCGCACGGCGCGTTCAAGCAGTTGCTCGAGCAGACCCGCTGGGGCGAACTCGACTATCTCGTGATTGACCTGCCCCCCGGCACGGGCGACGTCTCGCTGACGATGGCGCAGTTGCTGAAACTGACGGGCGCGGTCATCGTGTGCACGCCGCAGAAGGTGGCGCAGGACGACGCCGTGCGTGCCGCCCGGATGTTCGAGCAGCTCGGCGTCCCGCTGCTGGGCGTCGTCGAGAACATGAGCTACTTCGTGGGCGACGACGGGAAGGAGTACGACATCTTCGGGCGGGGCGGGGCCGAGGCCATGGCCCGGCGGCTCAACACCCCGTACCTGGGGGGTGTGCCAATCACCACGGCCCTGCGCCAGAACAGCGACGCGGGGAACCCCACGGCGAACTTCACCGGCGCCGACACGCCGGGCACGGCCCTCCGCGCCGACCTCGAGCGCCTCGTGCGGAACCTGGAAGGCCAGGTCGCGCTCGCGTCGCTCCGCCAGGGCCAGACGCGCCCGACGCTGACGGTCTCGTAACCGGCGTAACCGTGCGAGGGACCTAGCCTCGATGCCCGGACGCTGGTACCGTCTGGCCCGCCCGTGTCCGGGGCGCCGGAGGACAGCCATGACCGCCCCACCCGCACAGCCGCCCGTCGCCGACGCGCGCGTTCCCGACCCCCGGGTGGCGCGGGCCCTGCGGGGTGAGGCCATCTACGGCGATGACTTCTCGCCCGAAGAGATCGGCGCCTGGTTCGAAGACGAGCGCGAGGGCTATGCCAATCTTCTCTACGAGGACGTGCAGGAGTACACCTACGTCTACCACGCCATGAACCGCGTGCACGGGTTCTCGAGGCTGCCTTCGGACCGTCGCTTCAATCACGCGCTGGGCTTCGGGGCGGCGTACGGGCTCGAGCTCCTGCCGATCGTCGATCGGGCGGCCCAACTCACCATCGTCGAGCCCTCCGAGAAGTTCGTGAAGACCGAGATCGGCGGAAAGCCTGCCCGCTGGGTCAAGCCCGACCCCTCCGGGCGACTCCCCTTCCCCGACGGCACCTTCGACCTGGTCACCTGCTTCGGCGTGCTGCACCACATCCCCAACGTCTCGAGCGTCATCGCCGAGATCGCCCGTGCGACCGCCACGGGCGGCTTCTTCCTGGTCCGCGAGCCCATCACGTCCATGGGCGACTGGCGACGCGTGCGCCCAGCCCTCACGAAGCGCGAGCGAGGCCTGCCCCTGCGGCCGTTTACGCAAGCCCTTGAAAAGAACGGGTTTGTCGTCCGGTCCGCGTCGCACATCGCCTTCCGCCCGTGGCTGCGCGCGTGCCAGATGCTCAAGGTCCCCGTCTACGAGCGGACCTGGTCGACCCGTGTCGACGCCATGTTGTCCGCCCTCACGGCCTGGAACGTCGCGTACCACACCGAGAGCGCGCTCAAGAAGATCAGCCCCTCGGCGGTGTACATCGTTGCCGAGCGCGTGCGGACGGCCTGACGCCCGCCGCCGCATTCCATCGGCTTCTCCACAACTCGGTTCTCCGCCCGCCCCGCTTGCCACGGACGCGGTGCGCGCAGGTAAACTGCGCAGGATCGATTCACCCGGAGTGCACGACATGGCGAAGAAGAAGGCGAAGAAGGCGGCGGCGAAGTCAGCGAAGAAGCCCGCGGCGAAGCCGGCTCCGAAGAAGGCCGCCCCGAAGCCGGCGCCGGCGAAGAAACCCGGCGCGTCCAAGGCATCGGGCAAGGGCGGCATGTTCCCGGTGAACACCGGGAGCGGCGCGACGCCCGTGCAGATCGGCAAGACGATCGTCGCGATGTTCAACGAGGGCAAGATGAAGGAGATCGAGGATCTCTATTGGGCGCCGGACATCGTCTCGTGCGAGGGGATGGGCGTGGGGCTCGAGTGGCGCGGGCGACAGGCCGTCGAGGCCAAGAACGCCGACTGGATGAAGGACCACCGCATCCACGGCGCGAGCGCCGAGGGCCCATACGTGGGGTCCAGCGGGTTCGCGATCAAGTTCAAGATGGACGTCGAGACGATCTCTACGGGCCAGCGCATCGTCATGGACGAGATCGGCGTGTACACCGTGCGCGACGGGAAGATCGCCCGCGAAGAGTTCATGTACGGGGTGTAGCAGGCGGGAGCGCCCGCCCGCGTGTGATCACGGACCCGGCCTGAGCGTCACGCCGAGGCGATCCAGCAGCGGGCCCAGATAGCACGCGATGGCGGAATCGCCGCTCTCCAGCGGCCCGTCGCGCCCACAGACCTGGAGACCGACGGCGATGTCGTCGTCCGGCGCGATCGCGTCGATCATCCACATGCTGCCCGAGTCGCCGCCCTCGGCGATGCCCTGCACGCCCGGCGGATGCGCCGGGTTTGAGACCACCTCAAACCCGCTGATGTTTCGGTCGCCCTGCGGATAGGACACGACCGCCACGACGTTCACACGCGACACCAGCGCGCGCGTGACGCCGGTGGTGCGGCCGCACTTCACGACCGGGTCGCCGATCTCGGGCACGTGCAGGCGACGCGGCACGACGTCGAGCTCGAGGATGCGATCATCAAACGTCCGCCCTTCGATGGAGCAAATGGCCCCGTCACCAGCGAGCGACAGATGCCGGCGCACCAGCGAACCGACCCGGTTGCCATGTTCGTCCGCGCTGTCGAGCACGCCCGGCTGGCAGATGTCCTGCCCCGGCGAGATGCCCGGCCCGGCGAGCACGTGCCAGTTGCTGAGCAGGTGCGGCACGCCGCCCGCGTCCCACACAACAGCGGCGATGGTCCCGGCCTCGGACGCGAAGTGCCCGATGCTGCCCCCCGGGCGCACCGGGTCGAGGCGTGCACGCCGCGGATCGGGCGGCGAGGCTGGGGCCGCGGCGGGAGTGAGCGGGTCAAAGTGCGTCCGCCGGTACGCCCGCTCGGCGACGTCCGTCCGCAGCATGCGTCCGTCGTCCAAGCGGAACGCCTTGGGCACCGGGAGTGCGCCGGCGGCCTTGAGCTCGCGGGACGATAGTTTGCGCCGCACCGTGAACTGCACGCCGATCTCGTCCGTCGGTGTGCGATCAACCTCACAGCGCCCGACGCCGACCGATGTCATCCCCGGCATCGTCAGCCAGCGCATGGCGTGGTAGCGGATGAGCCGCTTCCCGGCATCGAACGACGGGGGGACTAGACGCGCGTCGTGCATCGGTCGTCGGCGATTCGCGGGTGCGCGTCTGGCCATGGCGACTCAATCCCATCCCTGGTGAATATCCGAGATCGGGTGGATTTCCCACGCCGTCCGCGGACGCATATCCATCGGCCCCACAACTCCCGGCGGGTGATCGATGTCGTAGAACAGCGAGCCTTCGACCTCCACCTTGATCGGCGTCGCAAGCTTGTGATACCGCGAGCCCGAGGGAAGCCGCCCCAGGATGTCACGCAGTTGCACTCGCACCTCCGCGAGCCGGTCGGTGTCGCTGGTCGGCGGCCTGGGTAGCCCTGTGACCTCCACGTTCATGAACTCTGCCGTCGACTTCGAACGGGTCGATCCGATGATGACATGAAAGTCCTTGTCGCTCTCAAACTTCACCGCGTACAGCCACGCCCGCACGCGGACGTTGCGCTGCTCGTCGGGTAGGCGGAACTCGGCGTACTTCGCGCTCGCCTCGCCCGTCTCCTCGACCAACTCGGCGAACGCCTCCATCATGTCCTGATCGGACGGCAGCGTCGCGAAGAGGTCCTCGATCGACCCGTACTCGTCCTCGACCGGCGCGTCGGCGACAATCGACGTCTTGGGCCCCTTGCGATGCTTGCCCGTGTACTGCGCGCGCAGCACTTCGCCCGAGGCGGACTGCGGCGTGTGCGCTTCGCCCGACTTCCCTCTCTCGGTGATCACCAATCCGACGGTTCCCGCCTCGGCCGCCGGGCCCCGCGGCGCCGGCGACGACTTGCAACCGGCGGCGGCCGCTCCGGCGAAGACGATCATCCACAACAGCTTTCGCATGCTTCGCACCCCCGTTGTATTACATCGAGCAGTAGAATCCACAACGGCGGATGCTGTCAAGCTGGCCCGACGCGCGGCGAACGTCGGGACGGACTAACGCCGCCCCCGCAAACTGCTTAGGGGCGTTGTGCGCAACATATCAACACACCGGGAAAGGGCGTCGCCGGGGCATCATCCGCGACTACTGCAGGTTCACGGGCATCACGACGTACATGAAGTCGGCGCCGCTCTTGATCAGCCCCGGCTTGTTCGGGGCCTTGAGTTCCATGATCACCTGCGGGTCGGTGAGCACCTTCAGGGCGTCGACGAGGAACGTCGGGTTGAACCCGATCTCGATGTCGTCGCCGTCGTAGCCGGCGAGGTCGACCTTGACATTGGCCTCGCCCATCTCGGGTGCGCGGCTCGTGAGGTCCAGTTGCTTGCTCTTGCCCTTGAAGGCCAGGCGCACGCCGCGGGACTCTTCGTTTGTGAGGAGGGCCGCTCGCTTGACGGCGGAGGTCACCACGTCGCGGTCGAAGGTGACCTTCTTGTCCTGGTCCTTGGGGATGACGTCCTCGTAGGGCGGGAAGTTGCCCTCGGTGAGCGTGCTGGTGAGCACGGCCCGACCGGGGCTGGCGGCGGTGCCGAAGCTGAACAGGATCTGCGTATCGGTGATCGCGATCTGCACCGGCTCGTCGTGGTCGTGGATGAGCTTCTGCAGCATGCCCAGCGCCTTGCTCGGCACGATGCACTGCACGGGCTTGGCGTCCTTCTCGGTGCCCGAGAGGGCGGCCCGGGCGAGCGCCAGGCGGCGGCCGTCGGTCGCGACCAGTTCCAGGCGCTTGCCGTCGCGCTTGAAGAGCACCCCGTTGATCGCGTACCGGGACGTTTCCCGGGCCGTCGCGAACAGCGTGCGCGCCACGAGTTCGGCGAGCGAGCCGGCGGGGTGGCTGAGCACGGCCTTGGCCGGGGGCGTGCCCGTCCCGCCCGCGACGACGCTCGCGAACTCGGGGATCGGCGGGAAGTCCGTTGCCGGGTAGCCGAAGACCTTGAAGTGCGCGTCCTTCCCGCGGATGTGCAGGGTCTCGCCCTCGGTCTCGAGCGTGAGCGTCGGCTCGTTTTCTTCGGCGGAGACGATCTGGCGGATCTTGTCGGCGGGGATCAGCGTCTCGCCGGGGGTCTGCACGTCCACCTTCGAGATCGACAGGCGCAGCGCCACCTCGGCATCGGTGGCCGAGAGCACGAGTTCGTTCGATCCGCCGGCCTTGATCGCCTGGATGCGCACGCACTGGAGCTGGGGGCGGGGCGTGCGAGCGGCGACCGCGCCCGAGACCAGGTTGATCCCTTCCAACAATGCCGCTCGATCGCAGATGACTCGCATGGATCGAACTCCGTCTCTCAGCCGGCGAGCGTCCCCGATCCATCGGGCGCGGGGGGCGCGGCAAGTGTACCAGATAGATAGCGGTGCGCGATGCGCAGGGGCTGTCGGCAGGGGGTGCGAGCCCTGTCGAATCGTGGCACCTGCTTTGCACAAATCGGCGGGCGCGCCGGTTGCCCCGGGGCGATGAGGGGCGGATACTCCCTATCCCGAAGCGCGCGGCCGGCGCGCCGGGCGGCCGTGGCGCGTGGGCGTCGCGGCGTGGATCGTGCACGCGCCGGGGCGAGCGCCCCGTGAGAAAAGGTGGTGGACATGTCCTTTGAAGCCGCCGTTCATGCCCAGACCATCGAGATCGACCGCATGTCGCTGGAGATGTGCGCCGCCGCGGGAAGCGGGCACCCGACCAGCGCCATGAGCATCGGGCACCTGGTCACCGTGCTGATGTTCAGCACCATGCGATGGAGCCCGGACTACCCCGATTACCCGACGTCCGATCGGCTGGTGCTGAGCGAGGGGCACGCGGTGCCCGCGGTCTACGCCGCCGCCGCGAAGCTGGGCGTGATGATCGGGCGCGACGGCGCGAACCGTCGGCGCCTGACGACCGAGGACCTGCGGAATCTGCGGGCGGCGTCGAGCGAGCTCGAGGGCCATCCGAACCCGATGGAGGGCTTCCCCTTCTTTGACGCCGCCACGGGCAGCCTGGGGCAGGGCCTGTCGGTGGCGGCCGGGCTGGCCGAGGCCGCCCGCCTGGACAACCTGGACCGGCGGATCTACTGCATCATCGGCGACGGCGAGGCGCGCGAGGGGCAGGTGGCCGAGGCGCTGGACTTCATCATCGACCGCAAGCTCAAGAACGTCCTGCCGATCTTCAACTGCAACGAGTACGGGCAGGCCGACCGCGTGAGCGCGCAGCAGTCGCCCGAGGTGCTGAGCGCCAAGCTCGAGGCGACGGGGTTCGAGGTCAAGGTGATCGACGGGCACGCGCCCGCGCAGATCAAAGGCGCGTTCGACCAGTTCATCGCCGGGACCAAGAGCGGGAAGCCCCTGGCGATCATCGCGCGGACCATCAAGGGCTGGGGAGCCGCCAGCCTGCAGGGCAACGGCTGGCACGGCAAGCCCCCCACCGGCGACGCGCTCAAGAAGTGCCTGACCGAACTCGACCAGAAGCGCGTCGAACTGACCAGCAGCCTGGCGAACTCGGACGCGTTCACCATCGAGCCCCCGCCCGAGCTGAGCACGCAGACCCCCGAGCCCCGCGAGGCGCCCCCGCTCAGCGAGTTCATGAAGCGCAACGACATGGAGAGCCTGCTCCAGAGCGGGAGCATGGCGACCCGGCGCGCGTACGGGATCGCGCTGCGCGCTCTCGGCCAGACCAACGAGCGGGTCGTGGTGCTCGACGCCGACGTCTCGAACTCGACGTTCGCCGAGATGTTCCGCAAGGACGCCGCGTGCGCGGCTCGCTTCATCGAGTGCAAGATCGCCGAGCAGAACATGTTCTCGGCGGGCGCTGGGATGGCGCTGGCGGGCAAGGTGCCCTTCTGCTCGACGTTCGCGAAGTTCGTCGCCCGCGGGTACGACCAGATCGAGATGGCGATCTACAGCGGCGCGAACCTGAAGGTGATCGGCAGCCACGCGGGCGTCACGCTCGCCGCCGACGGGCCCAGCCAGATGTCGCTCCCCGATGTCGCGTGGTTCCGCTCGTTCACGACGATGCGCGACCATCGGGGCAACCCGGGGTGCTACGTGCTGCAGCCCGCCGACGCGTACGCCGCGTACGCCCTGACGCTCGCCATGGCCGAGTACGAGGGCGTCTGCTACATGCGCACCCTCCGCCCCGACACCGAGTTCATCTACAGCGACGACGTGGACTTCAACCTCGGCGGGTTCGAGGTGCTCAACGACGGGCGCGACATCGCGATCTGCGCGGCGGGGTACATGGTGCACGAGGCCAACAAGGCCATCGAGATGCTCGACAAGGACGGCATCGCCGCCACCCTCATCGACCTCTACTCGCTCCCCTTCGACGCCGACCGCCTCCTCGACGTCGTCGGCCAGAACAACGGGCTCGTGCTGAGCGCCGAGGACAACTTCGGGGGCGGCATCGGCTCGGCCATCGCCGACGCGCTGCTCGACTCCGGCGACGCCTTCAAGCTCCGCCAGCTCCACGTCCGGCGCATCCCCAAGAGCGCCCGCACCCCCGAAGAAATCCTCCAGACGTGCGGGCTCACCGCGACCGACATCGTCAAGGCGGCGAAGGAAATGCTCGGCGTCTAGACCCGCCGCGTCGAGACCGCCCGCAGCGTCTCACCGCACTGGGTGCCGGGCCCGCGCACCGTCTCTCGCCCTCGGCCGCGCCGGGACTAGTCCGCGCGGTCCTGGCGCCGGCGCTTCGTCTCGCCCCGCTGTTTCTTCTCGGTGATGCGGCGTTCGCGGCTGCCGCGGGTCGGCTTGGTCGCACGCCGCACCTTCGGGCGCACCAGCGCCGCCCGCACCAGTTCCCGCAGCCGGTCGATCGCGTCGTCGCGGTTGCGCCCCTGCGAGCGCAGGTCGTCGGCGGCGATCACCAGTTCGTCGTCGCCGGTCAGGTACATCGACCCCAGCCGACGCAGCCGCTCCCCCGCGTCCGGGGGGATCGGGATGTCCGCGACGCGCACGCGCAGCACCGCCTTGGTCGCCCGCTTGTTCACGTTCTGCCCGCCCGGGCCCGAGCTCGACACGAACGAGAACGTGATCGCGTCGGCGGGGATCTCTACCCCCGGCGCCATGCGGACCGTGTTTCCCGGCGTGTCGGACATGCGCCAGACGGTATCGGCCCGCGGCCGGGGGGGCGAAAGGCCCGAAAGACACCGGGCGCGCCCGGGTCTTCTCACGATTCCGCCGGGGCGCGTGTTTTTTCGAGTCTCCCGCCGGCCGGGCGTGCATCCCGGGGTGTCACGATTCAATATGCTGGGGCTGATGACGACGCCCGAGGACCGTGCTCTTCACCGCCGCTGGCTGCACGATCTGACGCCGATCCCGACGGCGGCGGGGCGTGAGTTCCGGGTGATCGCGTGGATCGAGGAATGGGCCGCCACGCGACCGGAGGTGCGGCTGGAGCGCGACGGCGCGGGGAACCTGACGCTGCGTCTGGCGCACGCGCCGACGGACGCGGGCCCGCCGCTGTACTTCACGGCCCACATGGACCACCCCGGCTTCGTGGTGGAGCGCATCGTCGCGCCTGGGGTCGTGCAGATGTCGTTCCGCGGGGGCGTGATGGACGCGTACTTCCGCGGCGCGCGGGTCGAGGTGTACGACACCGCCGACCGGCGGCACGCGGGCGTGGTCTCGGGCCCCGCCGATGCGCCGGGCCCGTTCAAGCAGTGGCTGTGCGAGGTCGAGGGGCGGTGGGACCTCAAGGTGGGCGACGTGGGCATCTGGGCGCTGCCCGCGCCCGAGGAGCGCGACGGGCTGTTCCACGCGCTCGCGTGCGACGACCTGGCGGCGCTCGCGGGCGCGCTGGGCGCGTTCGACGTGCTGCGGCGCGAGGGGCCGGTGCGCGACGTGCGCCTGCTGCTGACGCGGGCGGAGGAGATCGGGTTCGTGGGGGCAATCGCGGCGTGCCGCCTGGGCACGATCCCCGCGGGCTCGACGGTCATCGCGCTCGAGAACAGCCGCAGTTTCGCGGAATCGCCGATCGGGGGCGGGCCGATCGTGCGGGTGGGGGATCGGCTGTCGATCTTCACGCCCCGCCTGACGGACGCGGTGGCGCGCCGGGCCGAGGAGATCGCGCAGGGCACGCTGACGCGTTCGAACGTGGTGTCGTCGGCGGACCGAACGTGGCGCTGGCAGCGCAAGCTGATGGCGGGGGGCGCGTGCGAGGCGTCGGTGTTCTGCGACGCGGGGTTCGACGCGACGTGCGTGTGCCTGCCGCTGGGCAACTATCACAACATGGGCGACCTGGCGGCGGTGGAGGCGCGCACGAACGACCGCCCCCCCACCATCGAGCGCGAGTTCATCGCGACCGCCGACTTCGAGGGCATGGTGGACCTGCTGATCGAGTGCGGGCGGGGCCTGCCGACGGAGGGTTCGCACGCCGCCCGCTTCGCGCGCCTGTACGACGAACGCCGCTTCGTGCTGGAAGATCGCGTGGGCGAGGCGCCGCGGTCCGGCGGGGCGTCGGCGGCTAGCGCCCGGTGAGCATCTCGGCGCGTTCCCACGACCGGAGCATCTGGAGCACCAGCCCGCGGTCGGCGTCGTTGGGCGTGCCGTTGCGGTCGACGTCGGCCGGGGTCTGCTCCCAGGCGTAGAGGTCGTCGATGGTGCCGCGCCGGTCGCCGGTGATGTCCTCGCTGCTGCGCAGGGGGCGGGCGAGCGGATCGCCGATCGCGATCTGCTGCCAACTGAGGCCCGGGATGGCGCTCCACGCGGCCTCGGCCCAGGAGAGGTTGCCGCGGAGGAAGTTGCGGGCGAGGTAGCGGCTGTCGGGCGCGCTGTCGGCGAGGGGCTCCCAGACGCTCGCCACCCCGAAGGTGCCCCCCGCCGCGATGAAGTCCGCGATCTGCTGCTGGGGCGCGAAGCTGAGCTGCCCGGTGCCGCCCAGGTCGCGCCCGTTGTAACTCTCGAGCGTGTTGAAGATCGCGCCGTCGGCGTAGTTGTAGCTCGACGCGTAGATGGTCCGTGCGATCTCGCCGCCGGTCGTCAGGGGCAGGCCGAAGTGATTCGAGCCGTACGTCGTGACCAGCGCGACCGGCTCGACGACGGTGATCACCGTGGGCTGCCACGCCACGCGCGGGCCGACGAAGAACTGCGTGCTGCCGAGCAGTTCGTTGTACCGCGCGAACGTCGGCGCGAAGCGCGTGTCGCTCTGCAGCTCGTTGCGGGTGGTTTCGTAGTCGTCCGCGTCGCGCAGCGCGCTGAGCAGCGACGCGGCGTTGTCGAGCTCGTCGGTGGGCCCGCCATCAGCCACGCCGTTGGCGCCGCTCTCGTCGAACGTGGCGATGTGCGCGAGCGTGTCGTAGTACACCCGGCCTGCGCGGGCGAGCGACGATGCGATGTCGGGCACGCTGCGCCCGTCGAGGCGCACGACGAGCATGATGTCGCCCGGGAGCAGGATCGACGCGCCCGATCCCGAGGGCAGGTAGACCGGCCCGGGCAGGCGCGTGATGTACGTCTTGGCCGCCTGGTTGTTCGTCTGCGGATACAGGCGGATCGGCGTGCCCAGCCGCCAGTACGGGTTGAGCATCGCGCCGTCCGCGCGGCTGTCGGCCTGCCCGCCGGCCTCGTTCACGTCCAGGTCGTGGTACAGCAACGTCAACTCCGAATCCACGCTCGCGCACGTCGCGTCGCTCGCCTGGATCTCGGCGATCATGCCCGGCGGGTCGTCGCCCACCGGCGCCGCCGCGGGCGTGTCCTGGTGGTCCTCGATCCGGTGGGGCAGGCCCTTGGTGAGCACGAGGCACCGCACGCGCTGCGTGAGGTTCTGCGAGACCAGGTACGTGCGGATCGGCTCGCGCAGCCAGGCCTCGAACTGCGCGTACGTGATCGTCGCATCGTTCGACTGCGGCGCGCCCAGCGCCGCGAGATCGACCACGCGCACCCCCGGACGCGCGCCCACCACGCCCCCGGCGCCCCCCGGCACGCGCGCCGAGCCCGCGTACACCTCCGCGACGCCCAGGCTGTCGGGCAGTCGCGAGTCGTACACCAGCAGCACCTCGTCGGCCCGGAGCTGCGCCCGCGCGCTCGCGGCGCCAAGCACCGCGCCCGCCACGCCGGCCGCCATCATCAGTCGTCGCGTCGTCACCCGTGCCGCCTCCCGCGTTCGCACCCGCACGCCCCGCCGCCCCCACGGTACCCGACCCGCCGCGCACCGCAAGCGGATTCGCCGCTGGAACCTCGCGGGTTCCATCGTCCGCGAAGGCCCGCGGCTTGACGGCGGCCCCGCGCGCGCCTGCGATTCACCCGTGTTCGTCACGGATGAACCCGCAACCCCCGCCGCGCCGCAGGCCCCCTCGGCAAAGGGGCGCCGCGGTTCGCACTCCCCGCCGCCGGGTGATTCGGTCGGCGCGCCCGCGTGCCTGGTGCGCGTGAAGGCCGTGCCCGGGGCGCGGCGTGATGAGATTGTCGGCCCGCTGGGCGATCGTCTGAAGATCCGCGTCGCGGCCCCGCCCGAGGACGGGCGTGCGAACGCCGCCATCTGCGCGCTGCTCGCGTCCGCGCTGGACATCGCCTCCCGGCGTGTGGGCGTTGTCTCGGGGCACGCCTCGCCCCTCAAGACGCTGCGCGTCGAGGGGCTCGACGCCGCCGCCGTGCGGGGTGCGATCGCCGACGCGTGACCGACCGGGCGGCTACGGGCACTCGGCGCCGGCGACGACCTGCTCCAAAGCGGCGATGTCGTCCTGATCGACGTTCCCGTCGCGATTGAAATCAGGATCGACGGGCGAGCACGCCGGATCGCCCGCGACCACCTGCGCCAGGCACGCGATGTCGTCCTGATCGACGTTCCCGTCCTGGTTGAAGTCCGGATCGCACGCGGCCGGGCACGAGGTGGAGAAGCGGTAGATGCCGGTCTGCTCGTCGGTGCCGAGCAGGTCGGTCGTTTCCATGCGGATGTAGACCACGCCGTCTTCCGCGAGGTCCAGGCCCGGGCTGGTGGTCTGCGAGACCTGGATGTTCGTGACGACGCGATCGCCCGCGCCGTCGCCGGTAATGTCGAGCTGATCGCCGTGCGCGACGATCGCGCACCCGGCGGCGAGGTTCGTCACGTCGCCCGCGAACACGGTGCGGTTGGTGCTCGAGGCGACGTTCCACACGTGCACGACGCGTCCGAGGTTGTTGATGCTGGCGCCCAGGCACGACGAGCCGAAATCGAGCAGCACCCCGCCGACGGTGGATTCGCCCTCGCGGAGCGTGATGTCGCCGTTGACGGCGAGGAACGCGTCGGCCGCCGCCGGGCCGCTGGTATCGCCGAACACCAGCGACGTGCCGTCGTTGTTGATCGACATGCCCGAGAAGTTCTGCCAGCGCTCATCGATGGTGGTGCCGGGCACGAGCGACCCCTCGCGCAGGAGGGGCATCCCGTCCTTGTAGATGTACGCGTCGTTGGCGGTCGAGCCCGTGACGAGCCCGATCAGGTGCACGTGGTGCAGCCCGTTGTCGGAGAAGTCGTAGGCGAAGGCGATCGTGGGCGAGGCGAAGGCGATGGCGAAGTCGTCGGGCGCGGGGAAGACGACGTCGCCGGTCTTGAAGACGACCGTGGCGCCGTCGGTGGGGTTCCAGCGCATGAGCGCCCGCCCGGTGGTGCTCCCGCCCGCGGTCGTGGAGGTGGTGCTGACGAACGCGCCGAAGTTCGCGCCGAACATGGTGGTGCGCGAGCAGGCGACGTAGAAGCGGTCCTCAAGGCCGGGGATCTGCTCCGTGCCGCGGGCCACCAGGCCCAGGTGCGACCAGACGGCGTCCTCGCTTGTGCCGCCGGCGGGCGTGGCGGCGGTGCTGTAGAGGAACGCGCCGTTCGCGCCCACGCCGCTGGTGTCTTCCGCGCCGCTCAGGATGAACGCGGGTGCCGCGTCGGTGTTGAGCCAGACGATGCCCGTGTCGTACCAGACATAGTTGATCGTCGTCTCGCCGACGATCGAGCCGGTGAACCCGACGGTGCCGTCGGTGTTCGTGAAGGGCGTGTTGATGCCCGCGATGCTCCAGCCGGGCATGCCCGCGACCGGGTCGCCCTCGCGGACGACCTCCGCCGCCGAACGCACCACCTGCGCCCCGGCCACACACGCGAGCGACAGCGCCACCGCGCCCGCGAGGGCGCGCCGATTCCTGAAGGTCGTCATGCCGCCAAGGCTACCACGCGTGTCAAGCGCTCCCGCTGCACGCCCGCCGCGAACTCGATACCCTGCCCCAATGCAGCGCGGCGTTGGGGCTCCGGCGTTCGGCCGCCCACGCATATCCCCGCGCCCCAGCGAGACGACCATGACCCGCACCCCCCCCACCATTCTCCGCTCCGGTTTCCTCTCGCTCCTCACCCTCTGCGCCATGCTCGCGTTCGTCGCCTTCGGCGTTGGGTGCGAGGACAAGAAGGGCGGCGAGACGACGAACACCTCTTCGAGCGGCGCCGCGGGCGCGACCGACTCCAACCCCGGTCCGGCCGCGGGCGGCTCGGGCGGCGCCACCACCAAGGGCGCCGGCAACACCCACGACACCGGCTCCGGGCCCATCAAGATCGGGCACTTCGCCAGCATGACCGGCTCGGAGGCCACCTTCGGCGTCTCGACCGACAACGGCATCCAGCTCGCGATCGCCGAACGCAACGCCGACGGGGGCGTCAAGGGCCGCCAGGTCGAACTCATCACTTACGACAACCAGGGCAAGCAGCAGGAAACCACCACCGTGGTGACCCGGCTGATCCAGCAGGACAAGGTGGTCGCGCTGATCGGCGAGGTGGCCTCGTCGCGCTCGCTCGCGGGCGCCCCCAAGGCCCAGCAGTTCGGCGTCCCGATGATCACCCCCAGCAGCACGAACCCCGACGTCACCAGCGTCGGCGACATGATCTCGCGCGTGTGCTTCATCGATCCCTTCCAGGGGTACGTCGGCGCCAAGTTCGCGCGCGAGAACCTGAAGCTCTCCAAGGCCGCCACGCTCTACAACCGCGCCCAGGCCTACTCCGCCGGGCTCAACCGCAACTTCAAGGAGTCCTTCGCGTCGATGGGGGGCGAGGTCGTCATCGAGCAGGCCTACGGCGACGGCGACAACGACTTCTCCGCCCAGCTCACCGCCATCCGCGCCAAGAACCCCGACTTCATCTACGTCCCCGGCTACTACACCGAGGTCGTCAACATCGCCCGCCAGGCCCGCCGCCTCGGGCTCAACGTCCCGCTCATCGGCGGCGACGGCTGGGACAGCGAGGAACTCAAGAACGCCGGCGACGCGCTCGACGGCTCGTACTTCTCCAACCACTACTCGCACGAAGACACCCGCCCCGAAGTCCAGGCCTTCGTCAAGAAGTACCAGGAGACGTACGCGAAGGTTCCCGACGGCCTCGCCGCCCTCGGCTACGACGCCGCCCGCCTGCTCTTCGACGCCATGGACCGCGCGCCCTCCCTCCACGGCAAGGACCTCGCCGACGCCATCAACGCCACCAAGAACTTCCCGGGCGTCACCGGCAATATCTCCATCGACCCCGCACGCAACGCCACCAAGGACGCCGTCGTCCTCAAGATCATGGGCGGCCGCCCCACCTTCGAGGCGTCCATCGCGGCGCCGAAGTAGGCGCGGCGCCCGGTTGGCGGTTGCCGTCACATGAGCGCGACCACCACCCGGCCGCAGACGAAAACTCCGCGAGGTTGACGCCCATCGAGCCCGTCGCGGGCAGCGTCCACCAGGACAAGCGCTGCGCCGCCCGGCCATGATGCGGGACGCGTCGAATCGCACCGCACAGCGAGGAATCGAGATCGTGCTTGTTCGGCCCGCACAGCCCGACGATCTTGAGCAATGGCTCGAGCTCCGTGCCGCGCTGTGGCCCGACGAAGCCAGCACGCACGCGAGCGAGATCGAGCGGTACTTCGTCGATGGAACCATCGACAACATACCTCACATTGTGCTCATCGCCGTCGTCGACGAACCGGCTCGGGCGATTGGCTTCGCCGAGGTCTCGGTCCGCGAGGCCGCGGCTGGCTGCCGAACGTCTCCCGTCGCGTATCTCGAAGGCTGGTATGTCCGCCCCGAATCCCGCGTCGGTGGCGTCGGCCGAGCGCTGGTCGATGGCGCGCGGCGATGGGCCGTCCAACGCGGGCTTCGCGAGTTCGCCAGCGATACCGCGCCAGAGTTCGCAGAGATCAGCGTGCCCGCCCACCTCGCGTGCGGCTTTCGTGCGGTCGCAGACGCACCTTCGCCGTCCGCTGGTGCCATCGCGTTCATGATGTCGCTGCACGACTCCTGATCGAACGCCCCCTGTCTGCTACGCTCCGTGCCCGTGTCCACCGCGATCGACATCCAGGCGCTGACGAAGGTCTTCCCGTCCGTGGACGGAGGCCGCCCCACCGCCGCGGTCGACGGCGTGTCGCTCACCATCGAGCCGGGCGAGCTCTTCTTCCTGCTCGGGCCCTCGGGCTGCGGCAAGACCACGCTGCTGCGCATGATCGCCGGGTTCATCGAGCCCACCGGCGGCTCGATCCACTTCCGCGAGCCGTCGGGCACGCGCGACGTCACGCACCTGGCGCCCGAGAAGCGCAACACGGGCATGGTGTTCCAGTCGTACGCGCTGTGGCCGCACATGACGGTCGCGCAGAACGTCGCCTTCGGGCTCGAGGTGCGGGGCCTCCCGCGCGACGAGCGCGAGCGGCGCGTCGGCGAAGCGCTCACCGCCGTCCGCATGGACCATCTCGCCGCCCGGCGCCCGACGCAGCTCAGCGGCGGGCAGCAGCAGCGCGTCGCGCTCGCCCGCGCCATGGTCATCCGCCCCAGCGTGCTGCTGCTCGACGAGCCGCTGTCGAACCTCGACGCCAAACTCCGCCTCGAACTGCGCTCCGAAATCCGCCGCGTCTGCAAGGACTCAGGGATAACCACGGTCTACGTCACCCATGACCAGAAGGAGGCGCTGAGCATGGCCGACCGGGTCGCGGTGATGGCGGCGGGGAAGGTGGTACAGGCGGGTTCGCCGGCGGCCCTGTACCGCAGGCCGCGAACGCGGTTCGTCGCTGAATTCCTTGGTGAAACAAATATTCTGGAAGGGGCGGTCGAGGTGCAGGCGCTCCCCCACTCCTCTGCGGGCGGAGTGCATGTCCGCGTGCGCACCGCGGCCGGGGTGGTGGAGGCCGTGAGCCCGGACGCGCCCCCCGCGGCCGGGTCGGCGGCGCTCGTCTCGGTCCGGCCCGAAGGTGTCCGCCTCGCGCCGGACGGACCAGGACTTGAGGGCAAGGTCCGAGAACGAATCTACCTGGGCGACACAGCGCAGTACTCGGTGCAACTCGTGAGCGGCCAGGTGATTCGTGCCGCGGTGCTGAATCCCCCGGCGTCGCTGCCGTTCGACGCGCCCGGCTCGCACGTGTTCGTGACGCTCGCGCCCGAAGACACGGTGCTGCTGCCGGCCCACGCGGGCGAGTGATCGGTCTGGCAGCGCGCACGCCGCGGCGTGGTTCCCGCGGCGCATGGACAATCGCGGCTCGCCGCCGCCGCTCCGCGGCACACGTTCCACGTGGAACAGAACCGACCTCCGCCCGCGCGTCGGAGCGCGGCACGCGTCGTGTTCCACGTGGAACGCTACTCGACGGCGGACGACCATCGCGCGAACGGGTCGTGCGGGAACCCGTGCACGCGCCGGATGATCTCGGCCGCGGCGGTGGGGCGCAGGTCCGCGCTGTCGAGCTCGCGCACCGAGACCCAGTCGAACGCGATGTCCGGCTCGCGACTCGCGACCGGCGCCGGGGCCGCCGTGTTCTGCCCCGCCACTTCGGCACCGGCGCCTGCGCCCGGCGTGGCCTGTTCCACGTGGAACGTCACGTTGATTTCGTGGCGGAGGCGGCTCTTCTGCCGAAAGACATGTTCATCCACGTGCACGCACCGACCCACGCGCACCGGCAGGTCCGACTCCTCCGCGAACTCACGCGCGAGCGCGGCGTGCGCGGCCTCGCCGAACTCGACGTGCCCGCCGGGGAGGTACCGGTAGCCGCCCGGGACGGAGCGGCACAGGAGTACGTAGTCGCCCGCGAGGAGCACGCCCCGCGCGATGACTTCGATGTCGAGCGATTCTGACGGCATGGTTGTCGGTTCCACGTGATGACAGCGGTGCTTGAATGATGACTCTACCAAGGAGATTCGCATGGACGCGAGCGCAAGCGGAACGGACGCGGCCAAGCCGCGCCGGCTCGGACGCGGGTTGACCAGCCTGTTGCATGTACACGTGCCCGTCGAGGTGCCCGCGGGCCCCGCGCGGCGAGAGCCAGCGCCCGGTGAAGCCGCGGCCCGCGCGAGCGCGCCAATCCCCACCAACCCAACGCATACTGCGGCAAATACGGGCTCAATCGCCCGTTCCGGGGATGAAGACGCTGCATTATCGGACCTTCAGTCAATCGCGGTGGGGGAGGTGTCGCCGTCGCCGTTCCAGCCGCGGCGTGTGATGGACGACGGCGCGCTGGCACGACTCGCGGAATCGATCCGGCGGTCGGGCGTGTTGCAACCGGTGCTGGTGCGGCCTCGGCGCGGGGCGGACGGCACGCGGTACGAGTTGATCGCGGGAGAGCGGCGTTGGCGGGCGGCACAGATCGCGGGGCTTTCGACGCTGCCGGCGCTGGTGCGCGACCTGAGCGACGAGCAGGCGGCCGAGCAGGCGCTGGTGGAGAATGTGCAGCGCGAGGACCTGAACCCGATGGAGCGGGCCTGGGCGTTGCGATCGTTGTCCGAGCGGTTCGAGCTGTCGCACGCGCAGCTGGCCGAGCGCGTGGGGCTGGAGCGCCCGACTGTTGCGAACCTGATCCGGCTCACGGAACTGGAGCCGGAGATCGCGACACTGGTGTCGGCGGGGACGCTGAGCGCCGGGCACGCGCGCGCGCTGCTGGCGGTGGGGGACCGGGCGCTGCGGGCGGTGCTCGCGGGGCGGGCGGCCCGCGAGGAGATGAGCGTGCGCGCGCTGGAGCGTCTGATCCAGGCGGGGCGGGTTCCGCCGCGCGAGGGAACGGGTCGGGGTGTGTCAGGCAGGGATGACGCGCGCCTCGCCGTGCTGTCCGACTTGCAGCGCCGGATCGGTCAACAACTGGGAACCAAGGTCGTGATCTCGACGGATCGCGGCGGGAAGCGGGGGCGGGTGACACTCGAGTTCTACGGGTTGGATCACTTTGACGCACTCATGTCAAGGCTGGGAATAACAACGGGCGGTTGACACGCGAGCAGGGGAGTTGACACGGGGCGATGGATGACGATGCGCCGCAATGCATCGCGCGGTGTGATCGTGAAATTGGAGCGCTCCGGAGATTGACTTTTCCGACAACTCTGTCCATAGTGCTGTTAGGACTCGCTTCTCCCGCGATCGCGAGGGACTTCTGCCGAGTCTCGCTCGACTTTGTGCGTCGGGTTTATGGCGGCGATGGCCGCCTGTTGATGGATCTTCATAAGGAGCTTTGGTAATGGCGAAACGTGCGAGCTCGGGTCTGAGCGGTGTGTCGGCTGCGCAGCTGATGAAGGAACTCGAGCGTCGGCGCGGGCGCGCGGCGGACGTGCGTCGCGAGCGCGACCGGCTCATGGCCCGCGTGGAGAAGCTCAACGCGCAGCTCCGCGAACTTGGGGAGTCCACGGGGTCCGGGCGTGGTCGTGGCTCGCAGGGCGCCACGCGGCGCGACAACTCCGGCACGCTGGCGTCGGCGCTCGCCGCGGTGCTGAAGGGCAAGCAGATGGGCGTCACCGAGGTGGCCGACGCCGTCGTCAAGGCCGGCTACAAAACCAACGCCGAGAACTTCCGCACCATCGTCAACGCGTGCCTCCTGAAGCACAAGGACCTGTTCAAGAAGGTCTCGCGCGGGCAGTACACCGCGGCCTGAGCCCGCGGGTACACTCCGCCCCATGGCGGCGAATCCGGCGCGGACGGCGATCTCGGCGGCCCTCCTGCTCGTGCTCGTGGGCGCGACGGGGTATGTGCTCTACACCAAGTACGGGCACGCCGTGCGCGCGGGCGCTGTCACACTGTGCAACACCGGCGACCGTCCGGTGCATGTGGATGTTGGGAGCGGCGAGGTCGTGCTGGCCCCCGGTGCAACCCGGGAGGTGACACTCCGGTCCGGCGCCGTCGTAGAGGCCTGGACGGACGGCCCCCGCGAGGGCGGCACCGCGCGCTGGACCATCGACGAGCCCTCCCGCACGGTGGAGCTGCGCGTGATCGAAGGGCAGATCGAGATCGCCGGGGACGGGCTGCGCCTGCGGAACACCCCGGAGTAGACGCCCCGGGCCGGGGCGTTCCTAGACTCACGCCGACCCCGGAGCGACCTGACGCATGGCGTGGATCACCAAGAACTCGGGCACGGCGCGGATCGAACGTCGCGACGAGGCGTACCTGACGGACGCGATGAAGAACGACCTGCGCACGCGCGTCCTGCCGCGGTACGAGCACGCGCAGGGCGCTCTCCTGCCCGCGCTGCACATGATCCAGCACGAGCACGGGTGGATCCCGCACCAGGCGATGATGGAGGTGGCGGCGTTCCTCTCGCTCGCGCCGTCGCAGGTGATCGACACCGCGAGCTTCTACGAGGAATACTGGCTGCGCCCCCGGGGCACGCACGTCGTGGCGATCTGCCGCTCCATCGCGTGCGAGTTCTGCGGGCACGAGGCGATCACCAACGCGGTGAAAGGCGCGCTGGGCATCGACGTGGGCGAGACGACCGACGACGGGATGTTCACGCTGGTCGAGCTCGAGTGCCTGGGGTCGTGCGACACGGCCCCGGTGGCGCTGATCGACGAGACGCTGCACGAGCGACTGACGCCCCAGCGCGTGGTGGAGTTGATCGAGGCGGCGCGCCGTGGCGGGGCGCACGCCGGGCACTAGCGACGAGCGCACGGGGTGCATTCGCGGGAGCGCACGATGGCGTTGCAGGACACATTCCGGGACCTGCCCGAGTGGGGGCGGCGCCTGAACGACCGGCTTCCGGAGCAGGTGCGCGAGGCGCCGCTGCGGACGAAGGTGGCGGGGGGGCTGGCGCTCGTGGTGCTGCCGGTGGCGTTGTGGCTCATCGTGTCGAACCTGTCGTCCGGGGGTCCGGTGCGGTTCGAACTGACGCCCGAGCAGATCGCGCTGCGCGACGAGATCCACGCCGACCTGGGGGCGCTGGAGGCCATGTCGATCCCGCAGCTCACGACGCTGGTGAAGGAGCGAGAGAAAGCGGCGGAGGCGGCCCAGACCGCGGGCGACGAGGCCGCGGCCGTGCGGGCGTACGACGCGCTCGAGCGGGCGCGAGAGATGCTCATCCACAAGCGGCACGAGGCGAACCCCACCGGGGCGCCGAAGGGGCCGGGATGACCCGCGAGCCGCGCAAGCCCCTGCTGCGCTCCCTGGGCGAGTTCGTCGGCGAGATCTGGAAGGGCGTCAAGGCCGACCCGACGCGCACCGTGACCAAGCGCCGCGTGGAAGAGCGCGAGGCGAGCACGACCTCGGGCAAGAAGGTGATCCTGCGCCGCACGACCATCGAGGAGGTCATCGTGCCCGACGCGCGCCGGCAGGACGCCGCCGGCGCGGACCCGCACGCGGACCGGGGCGACGCCGGGCGGCCGGGCTGACGGCGCTCAGTCGCCGGGCGCGCTCCAGCCGAGGTGATCGAGCAGCGCGAGCGTGGGGGGGATGATGGCATCGCGCTCATCGCGGACGAACGCGGGGACATCGCGCCGGGCGATCCAGCGGAGCTGCGTGTATTCCCACGAGGCGCAGCGCGTGCGGGGGGCGATGTCGCTGAGCGGGCCCATGTCGGCCGCGAGGACGATGTCGTCGCTGCGGGCGTGCTCGTCGCGCACGATGGCGACGGCGCGGGCGTGCTCGATGTCGAGGCCGACTTCTTCGGACGCTTCGTCGGCGAGGTACGACGTGAGGTGCTCGGCGAGCAGTTCCTCGACGCTGGCCGGGGGCACGCCGACGCCGCCTGATGGGCCGATCTCCCACATGCCCGGGTAGGCGCGGGTCGATTCGGCCCGCCGGCCGAGGAGGACGTGGGGCGCGCCGGCGTCGTCGTGCGCGGTGAGGAGCCCGGTGACGGCGAGGAGGCGCACGCCCGTCGCGACGCGGGGCTGCACGACCAGGCGGCGGTACGACTCGCGGCGCACGAGGATCTCGCCGGTGTCGGCGTCGATGGAGACCACCGAGAGAATGGGCCCGTCGAAGAGCGCGGGGTTCGCGGCGCGGTGGCGGTCCCATTCGCGCTGCTCGTCGTCGGCGCGGCTGGGCGCCGTGGGAACATCGCGCGCGATGCGCACGCGCACGGGCGAGGCGAGAGCGAGCACGCGGATGGCGTCGGCCGCGCTCAGGGCGCCTTCCCCCCGAGCATGTCGCCGAGCTGCCCGCCGAGCAGGCCTTCGAGCCCCAGGGCCTTGGCCTCGGCGTCGATCTCGGCGCGCATGCGCTCCTGGGCCTTGCGGATCGCGTCGTTGACGGCGTCGGCGACGAGCGAGGACGCGAGCGCGCGGGTCTTCTCGTCGGCGGCCATCCCCTGCACCAGCGCGGGGCTCAGCTCCACGCGCAGCACGCGCATCGTGCCCGTGACCTCGGCGCGGGCGGCGCCGGCGCCGGCCTCGCCCGTGAGGCGGGCGGCCTCGAGCGTCGCGCGCACGCGCTGCGTCGCTTCGGCGATCTTCTCTTTGTTCTTCATGAGGCCCGAGATGGCCCCGAGCATGCGCACGTTGTCGAACATGTGCTGGTTCCAGAGGGGCCCGGCTACGACGAGGCCGCGAACCGGGCGCGGAGAACTGCCTGGGTTTCGGGGAGGGCCACCACGCGGGCCGAGAGGTCGGCGCCGCGGCGAACCAGGTCGGCGTCGAGCGAACCGTCGAGGTGGTTGAGCAGGTCCTTGGTGGCGCGCACGGCGGCGGGCCCGCCGAGCGCGAGGCGGGCGGCGGTGTCTTTCACGAGCGCGTCGAGCGCGTCGCGGTCGGGGGCGAGCAGGTCGGCCATGCCCAGGGCGTGGGCCTGCGTGCCGGGCATCGTGCCGCCCATCAGCAGGATGCGCCGGGCGCGCCCCGCGCCGACCTTGCGGACGAGCCAGGGCGCCACCACCGCGGGGCAGACGCCAAGATCGACCTCCGGGTATCCCACGACGCTGTCGGCGTGCGTCGCGAGCAGGTCGCACACGCACGCGAGCCCGCACCCGCCGCCGATCGCGGCGCCCTGCACATGCGCCAGCGTCACCAGCGGGAGCGCCCGCAGGCGCAGCGTGACATCGGCCAGCGTGTGCAGCAGGCGCCCGGGCGCCTCGGGGTCGTGCAGCACGGCTTTCAGGTCCATCCCCGCGCAGAACGCCTTGCCCTCGCCCGCGAGCACGAGCACCCGCAGATCAGCGCGGGCGGCGGCCTCGGCCAGGCGAGCGTCGAGCGCGCGGAGCAGGTCGATCGACAGCGCGTTGCGCTGCGCCGGGCGGCGGAGGGTGAGCGTCGCGATCGGACCCTCGAACGACAGTGTGGCGAGTTCGGTCATGGTGGGTGGTCGCGGGGAGGTTACGGCGTCGGGGGTGCGAACGCCGCCGCGAGCAGCGTCTGCTGCTCGGGCGTGCCGACGCACGACAGCGAGGCGTCGAGCGCGCGGGCGTCGGCCGCGCCTTCGAGTTCGTTCAGCCAGCGCTTGGTGTACGCGAGCGCGTGGGGCGGCTTCGCGGCGAGCGCGTGGGCGAGCTCGATGGCGCGGGGCTCGCACGCGGCGCGGGTGTCGACGCACTCCGCCGCGAGCCCGAGGCGGGCGGCCTCGCGCCCGTCGATGAGCGCGGGGTCCAGGAGCCTCGCCCGAGCCGCCCCGCGCCCGATGCCCGCTCCCAGGTGCGGCGCGGAGACGGCGGGCGAGATGCCCAGGCGCACCGCCGGGTACCCGATGCGCGCGCCCGGCTCGGTGACGACGACGTCGCACGCGCACAGCAGCGCGCACCCGCCGGCGATCGCCGCCCCGTGCGCGCTCGCGACGACCGGGCAGGGCATGTCGCGCAGGGCGCGGCAGGCGGCGTCGAGGGTGCGCAGGAGCGCCTCGAGTTCGCCCGCGTCGTCGCGCGCGAGCGCAAGGTCGAACCCCGCGCAGAACACATCGCCCACGCCCGAGAGCACGATCGCGCCCGCCGAGGTCGAGGTCGCCAGATGCCCGCCGAGCGCGCGGAGCATCGCGGGCGTCAGGGCGTTGCGCTTCGAAGGGCGGTCGAGGCGCAGGATCGCGACGCGCCCGTCGCGGGTGACGTCGATCATGGCGGGGTCTCCGTGCGCGCTCGCGCGACGAGATCGCGCGCGACCGCCGCCGCGTGCGCGAGGGCCGCGTCGCCCACGTCCGTCGAGAACCCGCGCTCACGCAGCGTGCGCACGAGCACCTGCGTGTCGATGTTGCCCGGTGCGCGGCGATGGGGCGTGCTGGCGTACGGGCAGCCCCCCAGCCCGGCGACCGACCCGTCGAAGGAGCGCACGCCCCGATCGAGCGCGGCCCGCACGCACGCGGCGGCCTGCCCGAACGTGTCGTGCAGGTGCAGCGTGCAGTACCCCGCGCCGGCGGGCGCGCCGTGCGGCGCGAGCGCGTCCGCCGGCACGAAGTCGCCCCACGCGGGACGGACGGCGTCGAGCACTTCGGCGATGGTCTGCGGCGTGCCGGCCCCGATGGTGTCGCCCAGGTCGATCTCGTCGACCCCCAGCGCACGCAGGCGCGCCACGACGCGCGCCACCGCGTCGGGCGCGATCGGCCCCTCGAACGGGCACGCCACCACGCAGGAGACGTAGCCTCGCACGCGCACGCCGGCGGCGTGGGCGCGCGTGATCACCGGCGCGAATCGGTCCAGCGTCTCGGCGATCGACGCGTTGGTGTTCCGCCGGCTGAAGGTCTCGCTGGCGGCGGTGAAGACCGCGACCTTGCCGATGAGCGCGCGCCCGCAGCGCGCGTTCACGGCCAGCGCGGCGTCGAGCCCGCGCTCGTTGGGCACCAGCGCCGAGAACACGCAGCGGTGGGGCGGGTCGGCGGCGAGCAGGCCGAAGACCTCCTCGGCGTCGCCGAGCTGGGGCACCCACCGGGCGCTGACGAAACTGGAAACCTCGACCTCGTCGACCCCAGAGGCGACCACGGCCCGAACGAGCGAGGCTTTGTCGGTCGCGGGGATGACGCCGGGCTCGTTCTGCAGCCCGTCCCGGGGAGAAACATCGGTGATCCGCACGCGATCGGACATGAGGTGCGGGAGGGTACCCCGGCCGCAACGGCATGCGGGAGGGGGGGCGTGTTCGGTGTGGGTACGGACAACACGGGATATTGCCGCGGCCTGGAGGGGTTATGCGGATTTTTTCGCCTACGAGGTTGCCGACGGCGCGCGGGGTGTCACGTTCCACAGGGAAGGCCCGGATGCGTGGGGCCCGAAGCCGTTCGACGGGAGCCGGACCAATGAAGATCGTCAATCGCTTTCAGATGCTCATGAGCGTGATCCTGATGATCCCCGCGATGGCCGCGGAAGCCCTGACCACGGGCGACTCGCTGACGCGCGAGGACGGGCTCGAGTTCTGACCGGCGGCCACCGGCGCCGGGGACGGCCCCCAGCGCGGAATCGCGCTGCGCGCGGGTAGTGGTGTGGGCGTTCCTACGCTGCGCCCGCCATGAGTGCAGTCATTGAAATCAGCAACCTGACGCGTCGCTACGGGCGTCGGCGCGGCGTGGACGACGTGACGCTGTCCATCGGCGCGGGGACGCTGTACGGGTTTCTCGGGCCCAACGGCGCGGGAAAGACCACCACCATCCGCGTGCTGCTGGGGTTCCTGCGCGCGTCGTCCGGGCGCGCGACGGTGCTGGGGCTCGACTGCTGGCGCGATTCGGCGCGCGTGAAGCGCGAGGTGGGGGCGATTCCCGGCGACCTGCGCCTGTGGCCTTATCTGAACGGGCACTCGGCGCTCGCGCTGTTCGGCAGCGTGCGCGGGAAGGACCTGCGCGCGGCGGGCCTGGCGCTGGCGGACGAACTGGAACTGGACCTGCGCGTGCCGGTGCGGAAGATGTCGCGCGGCATGCGCCAGAAGCTGGGCCTGATCCTGGCGCTGGCCCACGACCCGCAGGTATTGATCCTGGACGAACCGACCACCGCGCTGGACCCGCTGATGCAGGACCGCCTGCGCGAGATCCTCCGCCGCAAGGCCCGGGCGGGGCGCACGGTGTTCTTCAGCAGCCACACGCTGAGCGAGGTGGAGGACCTGTGCGAGCGGGTGGCGATCGTGCGCCAGGGGCGGATCGTGGCCGACAGCACGCTGGAGGAACTGCGCCGGCAGGCGAGCCACGAGGTGCAGGTGCACTGGCGTGAGCGGGCGCCCGAGACGGTGCCGGAGTTCCTGACGCTGGATGTGCGGACGGCGCGCGAGTGGCGTGGGCGGCTGCGGGGCGAGATCGGGGTGCTGCTGGCGTACCTGGGCGCTCACCCGGGGGTGGAGGACGTGCGGATCGCGCGCCCGGACCTCGAGGACATCTTCCGCCGGTACTACGAGGACGAGGCGGGCGTCGCGGGTGCGGCGGCGCCGGACGTGGCGGAGGCGCGCTCATGAACATCGGGCCGTTCAACGTGGGGCTGGTGCGTCGGGCGCTGCGCGAGGTCTTCTGGTCGACGGTGGTGCTGGCGCTGATCTCGGGGGCGATCTCGGGGCTGCTGGCGTACGCGTTGCCGCGGGTGCAGGCGCGGTTCATGAGCCGCGGCCGGATCCCGCCGGGGGTGCGCCAGTTCCGCGACGCTATGTTCGGCTTCGACTCGACGAGTTCGTCGGTGTCGGACATCGCGTTCTCGCTGGCGTGGAGCCACCCGATCGTGATCGCGCTGCTGGCGGCTCACGCGATCATCGTGTGCACGCGGGTGCTGGCGGGGGAGGTGGAGCGCGGGACGGTGGACGTGCTGCTCGCGCTGCCCGTGTCGCGGATGCGCCTCTTCGCGAGCGAGACGCTGGCGTGGTCGATGAGCGGCGCGGTCCTGCTCGGGGCGGTGTACGCGGGCAGTTGGACGGGCGCGCGGTTCATCGAGGAGCAGTACCGCCCGGACTTCGGGCGGCTCTTCATGGTGCTGTGCAACCTCGCGCTGGTCTACGGCGTGATCGGCATGGTCGCGATGTTCGGCGCGATCGTGAGCGACCGGCGCGTCCGCGCGGTGCTCGCGACCATCATCCTCACCGTGTTCTCGGTGCTCATCAACTTCCTGTACACCCTCGATCCCTCGCTCGAGTTCACCAAGCACCTGCGATTCCTGAGCGTGCTCGACTACTACCGACCGATCCGGATGCTCATGGAGGCGGCGTGGCCCTGGCGCGACATGGGCATCCTCGCGGGCACGATCGGCGTGCTGTGGGTCGGGGCGCTCGTCGTGCTGTCGCGGCGTGACATCACCACGACGTAGCGCGGGGCGCGGGCCGTCAGGGTGCGGGCCGGTCGTCCTCGTCGTCCTCGTCGAGTGCTTCCAGCCCGGCGTCGAGCGGCTCGGGCGGCGGGTCGTTCTCGCCCCGCAGCAGGCCTTCGACGTGCTCGCCCAGCCCGCTCAGGTACTCGCAGATCGCGTCGTCCTCGGACGCGTCGAAGCGCTTCGCCACCGAGTCGGCGATCGCCAGCACCAGGTTGGTGTCGCCCCGGTCGGCGACCAGCGCGAGGTACGCGTCCTCGCCCTGCGTCACCAGGCGCCAATCAAGGTGGGCCACCTCGCGCAGGTACTCGCCCACGCCCGTGGCGACCGCCCAGACCAGTTCGTTCGCGTCGGGGCGCGCGTCCTCGGGCTGCGCACGCCACCACCGCAGCAGGCGGTCGGCGACCTGCGGGGTGTCGATGTCGGGCTCGTCCTCGCGCGGCTCCGCGTCCGCGGCCTGCGCCATCTCCATGAACGAGACCAGGTGCTGCATGAGGAACAGGCGCTCACCGGCTTCGAGCGGCGAGAACGTCGTCGAGGGCTCTTCGCTCATCCGGTGGCTCCCGTGATACCACGTGCGCATGCGGTGCGGCCCGGGCCGCGCCTCCCACCGGAGCATACCGGCGGTCGCCCGCCACGTTTCGGACGCCCGGCGGGGTGAGGGCGGACGTGCGCGATACCCTGCCCGCATGGTGACCATCGACGTGCGGTACTCGGGCGGGAAGAAGTGCGACCTCACGCACCCGCAGGGCGCGACGCTGCGGACCGACGCGCCGCGCGACATCGGGGGCGACGCGAGCGCGTTCAGCCCCACGGATCTCGTCGCCGCCGGGCTGGCGAGCTGCATCCTCACCACGATCGCGATGTGGGCGGAGCGGCACGGGATCGACATCACCGGCGCCACGGCCCGGGTGGAGAAGGGCATGAGCACGCCCCCGGCGCCACGGCGCATCGCGAGGCTGCCGGTGGTGGTGACGCTGCCCGCGAGCCTGCCGCCCGACATGCGCGAGCGCGCGGAGAAGATCGGGCACGCCTGCCCGGTGCACGCGAGCCTGCACCCGGATGTCGACGCCCCGATCGAGTACCGGTACGAGTGACGCGGGGCAGGCGAGCTCTCTGGACGAGCCCGATCAACAAGCCCGACGCGCGAGCGAGGGTTCGGTGGATATGAGAAGTGAGGGAAAGCAACCCTCGCCTGCGCTTCGGGCTCGTACGGCGCGTCGGGCCCGTTATGGGCAGGGCGCGCCGGCGACGACCTGCTCGAGCGCGGCGATGTCGTCCTGGTCGGCGTTGCCGTCGCGGTTGAAGTCCGGGTCGGCGTCGCTGCACGAGGCGTCGCCCGCGATGACCTGGGCGAGGCAGGCGATGTCGTCCTGGTCGACGTTGCCGTCGCGGGTGTAGTCGGGGTCGGCGGCGCAGCACGCGGGGCGCGACTGCATGAGCGAGTAGGCGAAGGCGGGGAAGTCGGTCTCGAAGTAGTCGACGCCCGCGGCGATGGCGCCGAGGATCTGCGCGGGCGAGTCGAGCGTGTAGGCCGAGACGAACAGGCCGTGGGCGTGCGCGAGGGCGATCTGCGTCGGGTTGATGGCGCTGCTGCCCCAGCCGTAGTCGAAGCCGACGACGCCCCGGTCGCGCAGCGCGATCATGGCGGCGGGGGTGGTGGGCACCTGGTCGCACACGATGCGGGCGCCGGGGATGGTCTGGAAGAACTCGGTGATGTTCGCGTCGTTGTACGCCCAGAGCCAGATGTCGCTCGCGGGAACGCCGGCCTGCTGCAACGCCGCGTTGATCGCCGGCCCGGCGCCCGAGACCTTGACGTCCAGGTACAGGCGCCCGCCCTTCTGCTTGGCGAGCAGCAGCGCCTGCACGAGCGTGGGCACGGGCTCGGCGTCGTACGCACGGCTGAACCACTCGCCGGCGTCGGCCTGCGCGAGCTGGGCGGCGGTGCGGGCGTTGGCGTTGCCGGTCTGGTCGGTCGTGCGGTCGAGGGTTGTGTCGTGCATGAGCACGACCTGCCCGTCGGCCGAGAGGCGCACGTCGATCTCGATGGCGTCGACGCAGAGGTCCAGGGCCTGATCAACGCTGGCGAGGGTGTTCTCGGGGGCGTGCCCGGAGTTGCCGCGGTGCGCGATCACGCCGGTGCTCGCGGCGGTGCCGGGTGTCGCGACGGGCGGCGCTCCGGGCGTGCCGAGCCCGGCGGCGGTGGGGCGGCCCAGCGCGGCGATCTGCGTCTCGGACAGGCGTTCGTCCACGTACATGAAACTGGAGACGTAGGTCACGCCGGTCTGCGTGTTGTCGTCGCCGAAGAGTATGAAGCCCTGGTCGGCGCCGGTGTTGGCGTACAGGGCGTGTCGCGAGCCGATGCCCCCGCCCGTGCCGCCGAGCGCGCCGACGAAGGCGCCGTCGATGTAGAAGTAGAACAACCCCTCGCCGAAGCCGGCCCCGGCGACGACCGCCACGCGGTGCCAGGTGTCGGGCTGGAGCTGGCCGCAGAACACCGAGCCCAGGCCGATGGCGCCCGCGGCGTTGATGAACGCGTCGCCGTCGTTGGCATTCGTGAGGTTGGTGTTGTAGAGCGAGCGGGGCGCGGCGAAGGACGAGGCGGGGATGAGCAGGTCGAAGAGCAGCGTGTAGTTCGAGACCCAGCCGTCGGCGATGTGGGCGCCGTTCGCGGGCGTGTTGTGGTCGACGAGCAGGCCCTGCGAGGCGGTGTAGGCCGGCACGCGCATCACGCCGGAATCACCCCCCGGGAGCAGCGGGATGCCGAAGGCGGTGCAGGTGCCGAACTGCGTGACGTTGATCGAGGTGCCCCGGTACGAGATCGTGCCCGGCCCGAACGTCGGCATGAGTCGGTTGCCCGGGTTGTCGAAGTTCCAGAGCGTGGGAGACTGCGCGAGCGCCGGCGCGCCGACGCCCAGGGCGGCGGCGATCGCCAGTACGCGAGACCCGGAACGGACGCGCAGGGACGGGAAGTTGGGACAAGCCGGCGTGTGCATGCGTGCATTGTGCCCGTGCGATGGGCCGATACGGGCGAACGCCGCGCAAAGTTTGTGTAAGCGCCCGTGTTCGGTGTGTGGTGGGCATGCGGAACGGGCGGGGCACACGCACGGAACGGGCGAAATCGGATTTCTCGGGCCCGCGGCGTGCTCGGCCTGGGGGGTGCATCGCAGGCGCTGCCGGCGCGGGCCGATGGAACAGGCATGAGCGGCGCGACGTGCCCGACCTGCCGGGTTTGCATCGACGTGTCGGACGTGAACATCGCCGAGGGCGTCGGGCTCTGCCGCGGGTGCGGGAAGGTGTTCCGCCTCAGCCGCCTGGTGGAGGCGTCGGAGGGCGAGTCGCTGCGCGAGGCGGCGGTGGGCGAGCCGCCGGAGGGGTGCTGGGCGACCGACGACGGGGTCGAGATCGTGGTGGGGGCGTCGACGCGCTCGGTCGGCGGGGCGATCGGCACGCTGGCGGTGAGCCTGTTCTGGAACGGGATCGTGTCGGTGTTCGTGCTGCTCGCGATCTCGGGGACGATCAAGGCCGCGGGCTTTACCCCGCCCGGCTGGTTCCCCGCGCCGATGATGAACGGGAGCGGGATGGGCCTGGGGATGACCATCTTCCTGTGGATCTTCCTGACGCCGTTCATCGTGATCGGGCTGGCGATGCTCGGGGCGTTCGTGATGTCCCTGGGTGGGCGCGTGGAGGTGCGCGTCCGCGACGCGGCGGGCGAGCTGTTCACGGGCATCGGCCCCGTGGGGTGGACGCGCCGGTTCCACGCGGCCGGCGTCACGCGCGTCGCGGTCGAGCACCGGCGCTGGAAGGACAGCGACGGCGACGCCCGCAGCAAGCAGGAGATCGTCGTCGAGGCCGACCGCACCCTCCGGTTCGGGTCGTACCTCCCCGACGAGCGACGGACGTTCGTCGCCGGCAAACTGGCCGACGTGCTGGTGGCGGCGTGAGGGGCCGCGCGGCCCGCCCGCTCGTGGGGTTCGAGGGTTCGTCGCTACCCTAGCGGCCTATGAGCACGTCCCCCGCTGCGGCCAACTCCCTGCGCGACCAGACCGAGGCACTTCTCCGCACCGAAGCGAAGATCCGCGAGGGCGGCGGGGCGAAGGCCATCGAACGCCAGCACGAGAAACGCCGCCTCACCGCGCGCGAGCGGATCGCGTTGCTCGTGGACAGACCCCACGCGGAGCGTGGGGGTACCCAGTTCCAGGAACTCGGGCTCTGGGCCGCCCACGAGATGTACAAGGAGCACGGCGGGGCGCCCGCGGCCGGCGTTGTGACCGGCATCGGCACCGTGCAGGGGCGCCGGTGCATGATCATCGCGAACGACGCGACGGTGAAGGCCGGGGCGTTCTTTCCCATGACGTGCAAGAAGATCATCCGGGCGCAGACCATCGCGATGATGGCGCGCCTGCCGCTGATCTACCTGGTGGACAGCGCGGGCGTCTTCCTGCCGCTGCAGGAGGACGTGTTCCCCGACACGGACGACTTCGGGCGGATCTTCCGCAACAACGCGGTCATCAGCGCGATGGGAATCCCGCAGATCGCGGCCATCATGGGCTACTGCGTCGCGGGGGGCGGGTACCTGCCCGTGCTGTGCGACACGCTGCTGATGACCGAAGGGAGCGGGCTGTACCTCGCCGGGCCGGCGCTGGTGAAGGCCGCGATCGGGCAGGAAGTGACCGACGAGGAACTCGGCGGCGCGACGATGCACGCGAGCATCAGCGGGACGATCGACTTCAAGGAGAAGGACGACGAGGCGTGCATCGAGCGGCTGCGGAGCCTGATGGCGAAGTACTCGATGCCTCGGTGCCTTGCCGCCGCGATGCCTTCTCCGCCATCGAGCGCCGTAACGATTGACGACGTGTTCACCGATAAGCCCGGCGCGCAGTACGACATCAAGGAAGTCATCGCATGCCTCGTGGATGCACAGCCGCCCGGCTCGGAGAGCCGGACTACCCAAGGCGACTTCGACGAATACAAGGCCGACTACGGCCAGTCGATCGTCTGCGGCTATGCCTCGATCGGCGGGCACGCGTGCGGCATCGTCGCGAATCAGAAGAAACTGGTGCAGCGGGCGGTGGCGGGCGGAAAGGCGGGCCCATCCAAGGCCGTGCAGATGCCCGGCGTGATCTACGACGACAGCGCGGACAAGAGCGCCCGGTTCATCATGGACTGCAACCAGCGGAAGATCCCGATCGTGTTCCTGCATGACACGACGGGGTTCATGGTCGGGCGCGACAGCGAGCAGGGGGGCATCATCCGCGCGGGCGCGAAGATGGTGAACGCGATGGCCAACTGCGTGGTGCCGAAGATCGTCGTGATCCTGGGGGGCTCGTACGGCGCGGGCAACTACGCGATGTGCGGGCGCGCGTTCGATCAGTTCCTGTCGTTCGCGTGGCCCAGCGCCAAGTGCGCGGTGATGGGCGCGAACCAGGCGACGGGCGTGCTGGTGCAGATCGAGGAAGCAAGCCGCAAACGCAAGGGCGAGACGATCGACGAGGCGGCGCACGAGAAGATCTACGGCGCGATCCACGCGTCGTACACCGAGCAGGCGGCGATCACCCACGGCGCGGCACGCGGGTGGGTCGACCGGATGATCGAGCCCCACAAGACGCGCGAGGAACTCATCGCGGCGTTGGACGCCGCGAATCAGGCGTGGGATTACGGTCAGCCGTTCAGGACGGGAGTGTTGCAGGTGTGAGGGAGGTGCGCGATGCGCCGGCTCATCGAGCGAGTTGAGCGGGATGTCGTCGCTGGGGATCTGGGCAGTGCGCGACGCAGGCTCATGTCGCGCGTGCGCGAAGCGGGGTACTCGGCGGAGCTGTGCGAGCGGATCGCACGGCTGTCTTGCGACATGCGGGACACACGAGAGGCCGGGCGGTGGTTCTTTCTCACGGCTTGCGATGATCCGCAGGCGTCGGCGGCGATCGCGGTGTTCGTGCAATCGTGCGCGGGTGTTCGTGAGCGAGTCCTGGGGCAGTTGCCACGCTGCTTCGCGACGCGCAAGCCATCAGGATTGCCCGAATGTGCGCAGCGTCGTCTGGCCGAGCTGACGCCCGAGCCGGGCGCGAAGCAGACGAGCGCGCGCCGGCAAAGTGGCACGGGCCTCGGAATCGGCTGCATGATACTCATGGCGCTTGTGCTCCTCGCCGCGGCGTACGGCGTGCGGTCCATTCTTCGGGACGTGCTCACGTAAGACCTGCACTCGCTGTCGCAGCAGGCCCGTCTCTGGAAGCAGCGCTCGCGTCGCGGCCCGACCGCCTGCCGCCCGTGCGGGTACGAACTCGCCGGCATTCCGTCTGTGCAGTGCCCGGAATGCGGGCGGGGGGCCTGAGCGACTTCACACCCGGGCGCACGAGATGGTCGCATGCACACGCCGCACAGTGCGCCGAGCGAGCGCGAAGGCAGCGCTACGAACGGGGCCAGAGTTTCCCCGGAACCCGAGATCTGCGGGCGTGCGGGGCAACGTTCATCCTGCGGCGGACGGAAATCCGACGTAAAGTGACCGCTTACTTTCCGAAGAAGAGTACAGGGCGGGACGACTGGAGACTGTGTGACGCACGCGACGCTGGGAAGCCGGACCGGACAACTCGCATCAGGCGCGCCCGGCGGCGGGGTGCTGCACATCTCGCGCCGCATGGCGCGGGAAGTTCGCCTGCCGTGGAAGGCGCTGCTGCGGAGCAAGGCGCGGGAGTTGTCGGTGCGGGCGCGGGGCGGGCGGATCCAGGGGCAGGGGATGATCGGGGCCGATCCCCGCGCGGTGCTCGACGGGTTTTCGCGGCTGCGCGACGAGGAGTTTCACGCGTACAACCTGCCGCAGGTGTGGGTGGAGTCGCGGCAGATCCCGCGGGCGATCTCGGGGCGCGTGCCGCGGTTCGGGGCGCGCCTGCTGGATCTGGGCTGCGGGCCGGGCACGTCGACGGAGATTCTGTGCCGCTTCGGGAACCCGTCGTGGGAGATCATCGGGTTCGAGGCGGTGTCGCGCTACGTGGAGGTGGCGCGGGCGCGGGGCGCGGCGGGGTCGTTCCGCAGCGCGCGTGGCGAGGTGATGCGTCCGTGGTTCGAGTGCCAGGACATCAGCCGCCCGCTGGTGGTGCGCGGGGAGCGCGTGGCGGACGGCAGCGCGGACTTTGCGATCTCGGGCGGGGTGGTGGGGCTGTACCTGCGTCCTGCGCAGGTCGAGTCGCTGGTGCACGAACTGGCGCGGGTGGTGCGGGCGGGGGGCTTCATCGCGCTGGACAGCGGGCCGGCGATCTCGGCGCGGGTGCTGCGGACGTTGGCGGAAGAGGCCGGGTTCACGTACGTGCGGCGATGCCGCAGCGTCTGGCTGGAGCCTCGACCGAAACTGGTGTTCCGCCGGGCGTGATCAGGCGAGCGGGTGCCGGGCGGCGGCGTAGCGGATCGCGGCCTCCATGCCGTCGACCATCTTGGGGATCGAGTAGTCGTTGGTGACGGTGTCGAGGGCGCCTTCGCTGAGGCGCCGTCGCAGCGCCGCGTCGCCCAGGAGCAGCGACAAGGTCTCGACGAGGCTGTCGGGCTCGGCGTGCCGGAAGAGCAGCCCGTTCACGTTGTCGCGGAAGGCCTCGATCTCCGGGTTCTGGCTCTGCAGGCGGTCGCCAGTGACGACGGGCAGGCTGTAGCTGAGCGCGTGGATGAGGCTGAGGCCGACATTGGCGGGGTAGCAGAAGACATCGGCGGAGAGGAACCAGGGGGCGACGTTCTCTTCGCCGAAGACGGCCCCGGCGAAGCGGACCGCGTCGTCGGCGCCGATGTCCTTGGCGAGGGCCCGCAGGCGGGGCGCGTCCGGGCCATCGCCGACGATGACGACCTTTGCGCCGGGAAATCTCGACGCGAGCGCGGGGGCGGCCCGGACGAGCACGTCGGTCTGGTTCTCGGCGAACAGGCGCGAGACGAAGAGCACCACGGGCCCGGCGCCCAGCCCGTGCTCGAAGCGGAAGCGCGCCAGGCGCGCGGGGTCGCGACGCCAGACGTCGGCGGCGGCCTGCACGGGCGAGAGGTCGATGGTGTTCAGCGCGACGAAGACCCTCTCCGGGCGGATGAGGTTCGTGTCGATCAGGTCCTGCGCCGCCGTGTAGTTGTAGAACAGCACCGAATCCGTCACGCCCGGCAGAAGCGTGCGAAGGCGCCGGCGGATGCGTGTCTCGGCCTTGGAGTACCCGTGACCCCACAGCACGACGCCCAAGTCGTTCCATCGCGCGCGGGCCAGCCCGGGCACGAGCGAGGCGTAGCGGGTGCTCCACGACAGCACGACGACGTCCGCGCACTCGCGCCGGCAGTGCGAGAACTGGGCCGCGTGGTACCGCACGAGCGTTCCCGCGACGCGCATGTCGTGCAGTTTCACGAACTCGGCGCGGAACCCCTCGGGCGCCACGTTCGTGATGCCCTTTTCGTCGCCGTAGAGCACCAGCAGGTCGAGGCCCCGGCGTGACGCGAGCTCGCGGAACACCGGCACGCGGTAGTGGCTGAGGCAGGGCTGCTGGATGACGACGCGGATGGTGCCGGTCGTCGGCGCGGGCAGCGGGGGGTTCGGGGTGGGTATGGCGGTCGTCACACGGTTCTCCCCCGCGACGGGGGCACATGGTAGAAGGCGCGGGGGGCGGCCTCAGCGGGGGCGACGGGCTCGCGCGTACGCCTCGACGCTCTGGGCGGCGATCCGGGGCCAGGTGTACTTCGATTCGACCATCGCCCGTCCGGCGGCGCCCATGCTCGCGCGCAGCGGACGATCGCGCAGCAGCATCACCATCGCGCGGGCGACGTGCTCGGGCTCGCGCGGCACGCAGAACCCGGCGCCCTCGTCGGCAACCTCCTGGAAATGGCACTGCTCGCTGATCACCGGCGGGCACGACGACGCCAGCGCTTCCACGATCGCCACGCTGAACGCCTCGTGCTTGCTCGGCAGCACGAAGCACGACGCGTCGACCATCGCCGCGAACTTGTCCTTGGCGTAGAGCGGCCCGGTCAGGTGGACCCGCTCGGCGATCCCCAGCGACTTCGCCTGCGCCTCGAGCGGCTCCTTCGCGCCCCAGTCCGGGCCGACGACCACCAGGCGCGCGTCCGGGCAGTCCTGCAGCACGCGCGCGAACGCCTCCGCCAGGATGTCGAGCCCCTTCACCGGGTGCAGGCGGCTCAGGAAGAGGGCGTAGGGCTCGCCCCGCAGTTCGGGGCGGGCCGCGTGGAAGCTGCCCGGCGCTGGCAGCGGGTCGATCTCTTCGAGGAACACCCCGTTGGGGATGGTCTCGATCGGCGCCCGCACGCCCAGCGCTCGGATGCTCGTCGCCTCGTACGCGCTCAGCGCGTGGATCATGCCGGCGCGCTCCACCATCCGCCGGTAGGCCAGCGCGAGGAAGACCTTCTTCTTGAGCGCCTTCTCCGAGAGCGCCCAGGGGTCGAGCATGCCGTGCGGCGCCAGGGCATAGGGCACGCCCGCGCGGCGCGCCTCCATCGACGCGCCCAGGCAGATCGGCTCCCACAGCGAGTGGATGTGCAGGATGTCGAACGACGGGAGCATCGAGCGCAGCACGCCCATCCCGGCGCGCGGGAGCACGCGCTCCAGACGCCCGCCCCGCGGCAGGCGCGCGTTCGTCAGGTTCCCGCCCGCGCGGGCCATGTCGACGGGCGATTCCGCGTCGCCGGGCGCGGTCTCGTACGAGCACAACGTCACCTGGTGCCCCAGCCCGGCCTGTGCGGCGGCGAGGCGCGTGACCACCATCGGAGGTCCGCCGGCCTTTGCCGAGAGCGAGCTGGTGAGCTGCAGGATCTTCATGCGGGTGTGGGCGCCCGAGCACCCGCGCCGGGGAGCTCGATGGTAGAAGCGGGCGACGGGGCGTGTCCGCCACGCCGCCCGAGATAGGTCTATCGGTTCCCGCGGGCGCGCATCAGTGCTTCCATGATGCTGATGCGGTCGGGTCGCGCCACGCTCGGCACACTGACGCGGTTGCGCCGGGTGATGTCGATGACGCTGGAGCCCGACGGGCCTGAGGGCGACGCGCCCCCGGACCCCGTGCCGCCCGAGGGCGCCGGGCCCGTCGTCGGCGGCGTGGGTGCGACCACCTGGGTGAAGCGCAGGCGGGCCGGGTTGCCGCCGCCGGTGGTGGTGCCGGACGTGCGTCCGCGCGCCGTGTTCAGGATGTCGCGCGCCGAGCGCGCGGACGGGGGAAGCGGTGCGACTGGCTGCGCCGAGCCGCCGCCCGACGAACCGGGGGCCGTGGGCGGAGGATCGTCGCCACCGGGCGGCGGGGGCGAGGGCGGATCCCCGCCGGTGGGCTGCTCGGGCGGCGCGGGAGGCGCGGGCGGCTCACCACCGCCGCCGCCGGACGGGGGCTCGGGCGGCGCGGGAGGCGGATCGCCACTACCGCCGCCGGTGGGCGGCTCGGGCGGCGGGGGAGGGGGCGGGGGCGGATCACCACCGCCGCCGCCGGTGGGCTGTTCGGGCGGGGGAGGCGGGGGCGGGGGCGGATCGCCACCACCACCGCCGGTGGGCTGTTCGGGCGGAGGAGGCGGGGGCGGATCGCCACCACCGCCGCCGGTGGGCGGCTCGGGCGGGGGAGGCGGGGGCGCGGGCGGGCCACCGCCGCCGCCGGTGGGCGGCTCGGGCGGGGGCGGGGGCGGCGGAGGCGGGTTGCGGAGGGCCTCGAGCTCGGCGTCGAGCTGATTCCACATCGGGAAGAAGCGGTCGTCGAGGTACTGCTGGACCCGATCGCGCTCTGCAGAGGTGGGCACCCATCCCCAGACGATCACGTCATTCGCGCCGTTGCGCTGGGCGGCCCGGAAGTTGTTGTCGGCGTTGAAGTCGTTGAGGAACGGCAGCCCGTGGTTGCCCGCCCCGTCGTGGTACGAGTACCAGATGTAGGGCACGACCGGCTTGTCGCCGGCGAAGCGCCGCCACTCGACCATGGCGCGGCTCCACCACGCGTTGTTGTCGGCGTACGAGTCCTGGCGGGTGCGCGGGGTCGGGTGCGGCACCGACGTGTAGTACGTGTAGAAGCAGGGAAAGTACGCGTCGACCTCCGGGTGGAGCCAGGCGAGTTCGACGTCGTGCACACGCTGCGCGTCCGCGCGGCGCTGCGTGTGCGGGCTGACGTTGCCCACCCACGTCCAGTACATCATGCCCGGCAGGTTGTAGAACCCCCAGGTGGCGTTGGGACGCAGACGCTTGCACTCGCGGATCGTCGCGGTGAACAAGGCCGAGCCCGACTCGATGTACGTGTCCGCGAAGATCTGCTCCTGCTCCTGCAAAGTGCGGCCGGCGAGCAGGGTCGGGCGGTTCTGGCGGATGTAGTCGCGCCAGTCGTCGAGGAAGTCCCGGTCGTTGGCGTCGAAGGCGCCCGTGGACGCGTCGTTGACGTGCAGCGTCCAGTAGGGCATCCACAGTTCGTAGTCGATGACGGCGTAGCCCTCCCACGACTCATCGGGGATCTTGCCGTACCCGCCGATCTGCGAGGCGATGCGGGCGACGTGCGCCTGGATGAACGCCTCGCGTCCGCCGGGGGCGAGCTCCATCATGTGGGGCCCCTGCAGCGGGAAGGAACCGAGCTGAGCGGCGTCGAAGATCACGACGTTCGTGCGCAGGTTGTTGGCGCCCGAGATGTTCGGGCGGTTCGCCTGCGTGGAGTTCACGTTCCAGTAGAGGCTGAAGGGGGCCGGGGCGTTCGCGGGCGGAGCCTGCGCGAGCGAGGGCGCGACGCCGGCCGTCAGCCCCGCCACCGCGGCGAACAGTCGGGCGCGGCTCGTGGACGTCAGGGTCAGCAGGACGCTGGGCATGGCGATCTCCTCCGGCGATGGCGGGTCCTCCGCCAGTGCCGCAGGTTGCATCGGCGCGCCCCCGCGCAACGTTGCCCCCGCCGGGCGAAAGAGGCCCATCGGGACGCACATCTGCACAACGTGCCCCGCTCGCGCCATCCCCGCCGCTCCCGCCGGTGCTGCGGGCGCAATCGATCGGACGCGGGCAAATCCGGTGGCGGTCGCCTTGCCGGATATGATGTTCTACCGGTGTTCGGTCCTGGGCGTCCTGCAGCGACGCGTGCCAGTGACCGATATCTCGGGAACACCGCCGAACATCCACCCCGCGCCGAGCGAACGGCTCGTGGGCGGGAGTGTCTCGGGGGGTCGGAGATCGCATGCTCGCGGCGTTCGGGTATCTCGTGCTGGCGGCCCTGGCCGCGTCGATGGTGCTGTGCTATCAGCGCCCGGCGTTCGCGTTCGCGCTCGTGCTGATCCTCTACCCGCTGAAGCAGCTGCAGATGACGTACCTGCCGATCTTCGCGCAGCACTCGTCGTGGTTCAACATGATCATCTTCGCGGGGGTCTGCATCGCGGTGCTGTCGAGCGTGACGCGCGGTCGGGGCGTGTTCATCGGGTACTGGAACCGCTACGCCGTGCTGCTGCTGTTCATGTACATGTTCGGGCTGTTCGCGATCCTCTACAGCCCGTCGCAGGACACGGCGATCGCCCGCGCCATCGACGGCGCGCCGTACTGGGTGATGCAGATCCTGCTGCTCCCGCTCGTGTTCAGCGACGTCCGCGACGTGCAGCGGTTCTTCATGCCGTTCCTGATCGCCGGGTGCGTGGTGATCGGGTTGTTCCTCACGAACCCGCAGGCGAAGTTCTACGCCGGACGCCTCACGCTGGAGATCGGATACTTCCAGGGCGTGGCGGACTATCGCGGGAGCCCGCTCGCGACCGCGCAGATGGGCGGGCAGTTGGCGATCGTCGCCGCCCTCATGCTCCCGTCGCGCGCGACGAGGCTGGTGAACCTGGCGCGCCTGGGCGGGGTGTTCCTGGGGCTGGGGATCGCGGTGGCGGCGGGGTCGCGCGGGCAGCTCATTCTGGCGCTGCTCGTGATGGCGCTCTTCTGGCCCTTGGCGCGCCCGGTGCGCAACGTGAAGCAGTTCTTCGTGAGCCTGATCGGCCTGGGGGCCGTCGGCGGGGTCGCGCTCATCGCCCTGCGGTTCTTCATCGCGCAGAACGTGGAGCAGAGCCGGCGGTGGGACCTGCAGGCGCAGTTCGACACGCTGGCCGACCGGGCGTTCGAGGCGTGGATCCTGATCGATGCGCTCCTGCAGCAGCCGGCGAAGTGGCTGTTCGGCCTGGGAACGAACGCGTACTCCTACGTCTCCGGGCATCCGCACAGTTATGCGCACAACCTGTTCATCGAGATGCTGGGCGAGTACGGGCTGCTGGGCATCACGGTGACGATCGTGCTGCTCGTGTGGATGTACAAGGCCGGGCGCGAGTTCTGGACCTCGCACCGCGAGGACCCCAGCGAGCGGTCGGCGGCGGCGGTGATGCTGGCGCTGGGCGCGTACCTGGTGCTGCTGTCGCTGAAGCAGGGGACGTTCGTGGGCGCGCCCGATACGTGGTACACGATGGCGATCGTCTGCCGCCTGGTGTACCGCGAGCGCGTGTTCGCCGCGTGGAACGCGCAGTTCGCGTCGCCCGAGGACGAGATCCCGCTGGTGTCGTACGAGGACCCGGGCGAGCCGGCGTCGGCCGAGGCGCGGGCCTGACGCCCTTCGTCAGACGCCCCGCACGCCCGCGCACCGCAGCGCGTCGCGCAGCCCGCGCACCGGGTCGTTCGCCTCGCGGAAGTGCGCACTGATCTGGAGAGACGCGGCCTTCATCGCCTCCAGGCGCCCCGGCTCGGTCGCGTCCATCATCGCCCTCGAGAGCGCCCGCCGGTCGTTCGGGCGGATGACAAGCGCGTTCAGCCCGTCGTGCGATGTCTCGGGCGCCGCGCCCACGACGGTCGTGGTGATGATGGCGAGCCCGGCGGCGGCGGCCTCCAGCAGCACCACGCCCCAGGGCTCCCACGTCGCCGGGTGCACGAGCACGTCGCACAACTGATAGAAGGCGTTGACGACCTCCTGGCGGTCCTGGAAGCCGGCGAACTTCACGCGCTCGCGCAGGACGCTGGGCACGCGCCCCTGGAGCTCGGCGCGGAGCGGGCCGTTGCCCAGGATCACCAGGTCCAGGTTCTCGCGCTTGCGGGCGATCGCGCAGAAGGCGTCGATGGCCTGGTCCACCGCCTTGACGGGGACGAGGCGGGCGCACACGAGGAGGCGCCGACGCCCCTCGCGCAGGTCGTGCATGCGGGCGACCTCGCGGACGAGTTCGGGGGGCGAGGCGCCGATGAGGCGGTACTCGGGCTCGATGGGCACCCGGAACATGCGCGACGAGTCGGCGCCGTACGCCGCCCAGTAGCGGGCGCCGTTCTCCCCGCACACGAGGATCGCGTCGCACGCGCGGACGACGCTTCGGACGACGGCGTTCTTGACGGCGCGTTTGATCCCCCGGGCCGTATCGGCGTGGGCGTTGCTGTCCGTCCAGAGCAGCGTGGGGATGCCCCGGGCGTGCGACCAGCGGAGGGTGCGCATCATGGCGGGGAAGCCGTACCCGCAGACCACGACGGCGTCGGGCCGCCACGCGGCCAGGTCCGCGATCACGCGTCCGCCGGTGCGGAAGTCGCTGACGTAGTAGTCGATGGATCCGACCATGCTCTCGGCGATCGCGCCCGGGAATGTGGTGACGCCGATGTCGGGCATCTCGCGGTAGACCCAGAGATTCCGCGAGATATCCCAGGTGACGAGTGTGCGGATCTCGAGCCCGGGGATCTCGCGCCGGAACCGCACGTGGGCCTGGACGCGGTAGGGGGTCAGGTTGTTGGCGACGAACGCGACGCGCAGGGGGGGTGCGTGCGTGCCGGCCTCACGCGTGGGGAGCGGTTCGAGCGTGGTGGTCATCGCGAGGGCGTTCCGGCGGGGAGGCGGTCCGGGCTAGTGGAGCTCGCGCTTCTTGAGCGGGCGCGCCGGGTTGCCCGCGTACACCATCCCCGGCTGGAGGTCCTTGTACGCGCTCGAGCGGGCGCCGAGCACGCTGAGGCGTCCGATCTTGACGTTGGGCCCGACGAACGCGTCCGCGCCGATCCAGGCGTCGGCACCGATGATGATCGGGTCGCGGATGAGCGGGAAGCGCCGGTCGGTGTAGTCGTGCGTCCCCGCGCATAGGTGCGCGTACTGGCTCACGATCGTGCGTTCGCCGATCTCGATCACCCCCAGCGAATAAAGGATGGCATAGTCGCCCACCGTCACCCCGTCGTGGATGTGCAGGTTCCAGGGCACCTCGATGTTCACCGTGGGGCGGATGCGCACGCCCGCGCCCACCCGCGCCCCGAACAGGCGCAGGATCGCGGCACGCACGCCGTACCAGTTGTGGAACGACATCCGGAACAGCGGCTTGCCCACGAGCATCCAGATCGCGCGGAAGACCTTCTGCTTGAACGTCCACGGGGTGGATTCCGGGAACAACTGCACGATGTCACCGGTCGGCGTGGTCACCTCCACCACGATATCGGCGTCCGCGCCGGGGCGGGCGTCGGGTGCACGCGGCGTCAGCCCGAAGGACGCGCCCGCCGCGTCGCCGTTCTGGGGGATGGCGACGCTCGTGCCCCCGGGGCGCTCGCGTCGGTGGCTGGTCAGCCCGTCGTCGGGGGGCGGGGCGGCGGTGCGCACGCGGGGGAGGGTGTCGCGTTCGAAGTCGGGGGATTCGGTCGCGCGGTGCCGGGCCGCCTTCTCGCGGATGAGGCGGAGCTTCAGCGTGATCATGCGCTCGTAGAGGTTGAGGAGCTGGGCGTAGGTGCGCCCGGGCTTGCCCTCGAACGCCGCCCCGAGCACCCAGAGCGTCACGATGTGCCGGATCGACGCGCGGAAGGGCAGGCGGTACGAGACTTCCTTGTATGCGCGGCGGCGGCGGATGGGGTCCTTGCTGAAGACGTCCCGCCAGTTGGCCTTCTCGCCCAGGAGTTTCGCCGCCTCGATGGCCTCGGCGGTGCTGTAGCGGTTGTGCCGGTCGATCCACTCCGACAGGCCCTTGGAAAGCCCGTAGTGGAGGTACGGGACATTGAGCACGCCGACCTCGCCCTCGGTCATCTCGCGCTGCCCGTGCCCCCAGTCGCAGAAGCGCATGCGGGTCTTGTGGAAGAGGCGCATCTGGTACGTCGGGTAGACCGCCGCCCGCTTGAGCCACTTGCCCATGAACATGAACTTCTGCGGGATGTGGTACCCCGCCGTCGCCGGCTCGCGCGCGAGCAGCTCGCGCATCGCGCCCACCAGCGCGGGCGTGAAGCGTTCGTCGGCGTCGAGGTGGAAGATCCACTCGTGCGTGCACGGGCAGTGCTCGATCGCCCAGTTGCGCTGCTTGCCGAAACTCTCGAACGGGTTGTGGTAGACCTTCGCCCCCATCGCCCGCGCGATCTCCACCGTGCGGTCCGTCGAGCCCGAGTCCACCACGTGCACGTCGTCGCACCACGCGCAGCTGCGCAGGCAGTCGGCGATGTTCACCTCTTCGTTCAGCGTCAGGATCACCACGCTCACCGGCGCGGTGAGCGAGCCCCACCCCTCCTCCGGGGCGACACTCGAGGCGGGCGTGGCGGCAGCAACACGCATGGGTACGGACCTACGGGAACCGACGGGCGACGGTTCGGACGGGCGGCGGGGCGGCCCGTGCCCCGGTCATCTCCCCCCCCGAGGCCCCCGCGACGAACACCTATCGTACAGACCGGGGTGCGACTCGACTACGCCCGGCGAGGCCGATTTCGCGGGCGGACCACGCGCGCGGGCGTCCCCGCCGCGAACACCCACTCCGGAAGGTCCCGAAACACGCCCGACCGAGCGCCCACCACCACGCCGTCCGCGATCGTGACGCCCGGGGCGACGAAGACGTCCGCGGCGACCCAGCACCACGAGCCGATCCGCACGGGCTTGGGCAGCAGGGGGAACGACTCGAGGTCCGCGTCGTGTGTCGCGCCGCACAGGAACGTGTACTGGCTCACCGTGGTGAACGCCCCGATCGTCACCCCGCCGACGCAGTAGCAGTCGACGTCGTCGCCCAGGGTCGCGCGCTCGCCCATCTCCAGCAGCCAGGGCGCCCAGACCTTGGCCGTCGGGTACACCCGGGCCGTGCGGTGCAGCTTCGCGCCGAAACACCGGAGCAGCCAGTTTCGCCAGGCGTGGCAGGGCCGGGGCGAAGGGCGGAAGAGCACCTTGTACACGACGCCCCACAGCACCCGGGCCACGCGGTTGCCCATCGAGTGCGGGCTGGCGCGCTCCGGGCCGCTCGGGGGCGCGTCGCTCGCCGGCGCGGCGTCCGGGCGTGCGCCGGTGGTATCGGCGCCGTTCATGGCCGGGTCTCCGAAGGCGTGCCGCTCGCGGGCGGCGTGTCGTGCAAGAGCCCCGCGCGGGCCAGCACGTTCGCGCAGGTGTCCCACCGGTGCCGCGCGAGCAGCCGGCGCAACTTGGCCTCGGTCGTCCGCGTGCCGACGTAGCACTTGAAGTAGCGGTGGGGGGGCATGCGGACCTTGGGGCAATCGGGCGCGAAGTCGCGCGGGTGGAGGTACACCACCGTCGGGCGCGCCGCTTCGGCCTCGGCGCGTACGCCCTGCTCGATCATGAATCCCGGCAGCAGACGCAGGTACCCACCGCCGCTGTAGCACATGCGCTTGCGCAGCGGCCCAACACCCACCGGCGCCACCGACATCGGCAACTCCGGGATCTTCCGCCCCCGGGGCGTCGTCACGACGTGCGCCCCGGGCGGGCAGGCGTACCCGCCGTGCCCCCGAGTTCCCGGGAACAGGCTCGCGTCGTACGAGAGCCCCGCGTCCAGCAGCACGTCGAACGCCCATTCTGTTCCGGGCGTGATGGAGAACGACGGCGCCCGAAAGCCGCGGACCGCGCCGACAGAGCCCGGCCCGGAACCGGCCGCCCCCGCGCGGATTGCTTCCAGCGAGTCGGCCAGGTCGCGCGCGAAGACCTCGGGCGTCAGTTCATACACCTTGCGATGCCAGAACGAGTGGGTCGCGAGTTCGTGCCCGGCATCGGCGATGCGCTTGACCAGGGCGGGGTGACGTTCCGCGATCCACCCGAGCACGAAGAAGGTCGCCTTGGCATTCCCCTCGTCGCAGATGCGCAGGATGAGATCGGTGTACCGCTCGACGAGCGAGGATTCCGCGGACAGCCGGGGCCAGTGCTCCGGGTTCTCCACCGCCTTCACCTCGACGATGTGGAACCAGTCCTCAATGTCGAAGGAGAGCGCGTGCACGAGTTGACGAGCGTCGTCGGTCATCAGCGGCTGATCTTCGCCACGACTCATCGGCCTTCGGGCACGCCCGCACCGCCCGTGGAGGCGGCCCGTTCGCACGATATTCCGGGGGGGCGGGCCGTGCGGCGCGGGGGGCCACCCGCCCCGGCAACCGCCCGCGCCGATGGTTATCGGTCATCCCCGCGGGGCGCGCTCGCGGAACTGACGGCCCGCGGGCGGGAAGTCCGATAGTTGCGGCGCTCCGAGTTCTCGCTCCTGCGCCGACGGCAAGCGGCGGGGGGCGTGCGGGGCATGACGGCCCGGCCTGCCTGATCTGGGGGACTTCATGCGTCTCAACCGTGAAATCGCCGTTCCATCGCACCCGATGTCTCTCCGGCGCGTGTGGAGTGCCGGAAGGGGCGAGGCCGTGGGCAACTTGCGTTTGCACGACGAGGCGGAGACGACCGACGCGATCCCGTTCCCGACGACGGGCGGCCCGCGCCCGCGCCTGGTCGGACGCGACGAGCCCGACATCGCCCCGCCCCCGCGCCGGCCCCACCACGCCGAGGACGCCATCGAACGCGTCGCACGCCAGTTGGACAACCTGCGCGCCCTGCTGGGCGACGACCTGGGCGGGCCCACAGGCCCCCGGGCGGCGTAGGACTAGGGCGTCGCCGGCTCGGCCCCCGGCGGCGCGTCCGCCGGGTTCGCACGCTGGAACAGATTGTCACCCTTGGCGATGCGCTGGCCCACGCGCAGCGCGTGCGGGCCACCAAACTCCAGCAGCGCCGCGAGCGTGGCCCCGGGCGGGGGCGCGCAGGTCCATGTCCGCCAGAGCGCGCCCATCTTGTCGGGCATCGCCGGGGCGAACAGCACCGACGCCACGCGCAGCGCCTCCGCGCACACGCCCAGGATCGACCCGACCTGCGCGAGGTTGGCGGGGTCTTTCGCGAGCTTGAACGGCGCGGTTGCGCCGATGAACTCGTCGACCGCGCGAACGATTCTGGCGCCCTGGGCCGCGGATCCGGCGGGATCGTCCTCGGCCAGTGCGGCCAGCGCGTCGGCGGCGGCGGCGCGACAGACGCCCGGGACATCGATCACACCCGCGAGCGGCGCGGGGTCAAACGGCGGCATCGCGCCCGCGAAGTACTTCTCGATCATGTTGCCGACGCGGCTGACGCAGTTTCCCACGCCGTTGGCGAGGTCCGCGTTGTACACCTCGACGAACTTGTCGTGCGAGAAGTCCGCGTCGGTGCCCCCTAAGGGCCCCTGCGAGAGCAGGTGCCAGCGGAGCGCGTCCAGCGAGTACCGGGCGGCGTATGCCTGCAGGCGCTCGAGGTCGATGAAGTTGCCCAGGCTCTTGGACATCTTCTGCCCGTTGCTCACCCACCAGCCGTGCCCGAAGATGCTGCGGGGCAGGGCGACCCACTCGTACGCCGGGCCCGAGGCGCGCAGCGCGAGCAGGAGCGCCGGCCAGATGACGGCGTGGAACCAGAGGATGTCTTTGCCGATCAGGTGCAGGCTCGCCGGCCAGAAGCGCCGGCGCTCGGGCGTGTCGACGACCGTGAGGTAGTTGAACAGCGCGTCGATCCAGACGTACACGCGGTGCGAGGGGTCGCCGGGGATGCGGATGCCCCACTGGGTGGCGGGATCGTCGGTCACCGGGCGCGAGACGGGCACGTCGTTCAGCCCCTGGCGGAGGCGCCCCAGGACCTCCTGGCGGCGGGCGTTGGGGCGGATGAACCGGGCGTTGTTCTCGATGAGATCGCGGAGGGCGTCCTGGTACTTCGAGAGGCGGAAGAAGTAGCAGGCCTCGGTGCGCTGGACGAGCGGACGCCCCGAGATGACGCTCTTAAAGCCCGCGTCGCGGGCGGCGGACTCGGTGACGTACTCCTCCTGGCCCTCGTCGTACCAGCCGGTGTACTCGCCCTTGTAGATGTCGCCCGAGGCGATGAGGGCCGCGACGTACTCGGGAACGCGGTCCTTGTGGCGGGGCTCGGTCGTGCGGATGAAGTCGGTGAACGAGACGCCCATGAAGGCGAAGGCCTCGCGGAAGGCCTGGGCGTTGCGATCGCACCAGGCCTGGGGCGTGTGCCCGTTGGCGGCGGCGCTGGTCACGACCTTATCGGCGTGCTCGTCGGTGCCGGTGAGCAGGAAGACCTCGGAGGGGCCAGTCGGGGGGGTCGATTCGCCCCGCAGCAGGCGCTGGTACCGGGCGAGAACATCCGCAATGGTCGTGGTGTAGCAATGACCGATGTGGGCTCGGTCGTTGACGTAGTAAATCGGGGTCGTGAGGTAGTACGGGTTCGGCACGGGGGCGAGTATAGGGGGTGAAGCCCCCTACTCTTCCCGAACGGGGGAGCGGCACGGAGGTAACGGCATGCGACGGACGCAGTGGATCATCGCGGCGGCGGGCGGAACCCTCGTGGCGCCGGCCGCCTTGGCGCAGCACGCCCTGGGCGACGGCACGGGCCTGCAGCGCACCGGCATCCGCGAGGTGCGCCCGCTGGACATCCGCGAGGAAGTGCGCCTGCGCAACGCGATCGTGACCGGGCACGCCACCGGCGGGCGGTCGCTGCAGATCGCGCCCCCCTATTCCGACGTCGGCGAGTTCCGCGCCGCGCTCGGCTCTGATTCGCTCTTCCGGTTCCGGCGCGATTCCTACAGCGGCGGGCTGGGAATGGGCTGGCGGGGCTCGGAGTCCATCCAGTACCAGTATGCCTTCACGACCGGCAACACCCGCGACCAGGTCGGAACCGTGACGCGCCTGGGCGGCGGGCTGGATTTCGGCCCGCCCGCGCCCCCCGGGCAGCGCCTGCGCGCGCCCACGTATTCGAGCTCGCCCTTCGACGCCGAGGGGTCCGACTCGATCGCGCCGCAGATGGGCACGCTGCGATCGACCGCCGCATTCTCGTCCACGCGATCGCTCAGCCCCGCGGTTGTCGGCACGCGCCAGGTCGAGAGCCGCTACGAGCGGATCACCGCGTCGAGCCTGCTGGGCGTGCGGAACGACCCGCTCGTCGCGGACCTGACGGCCGGGCTGCTGGTGGACCCGGAAACCGCCGCCATGAACGCGCAGCGCCCCGTCGCGAACGCGAGCGCCGCCACGACCGCCCCCGATCGGCGCCAGGACCTCGCGGTGCGGACGGCGTACGACGACCTGGTCTCTCGGATGGAAGCGCGCCTGAAGCCCCTGGGGGCCGATGCGCCCGCCGACGCCACCCCGGGCGCGCCCGCGGGCTCGCAGCCCGCCGGGCCGCAATCTCCCGGTGGCCAGACACCCGGAAACCAGACCCCGGGAGGCCTGACCCCGGGAGGCCTGACGCCGGGCGGGCAGACGCCGGGCTCGCCGGTGCCGGGCCTGCAGGCGCCGGGCGGGCCGGGGGCGGGTTCGACGGGCCAGCCGACCGCGGGCGTGCAGGGCTTCCGCGAGCCGGCCTGGGTCGAGTCGCTGCGTTCGCTGCGCGGGCGGCTGAAGGATCGTGGGCTGACGCAAGGCACGGCCACGCGCGCGGACGAGCGCGACTTGGCGACCGAGCGCTCCGCGCGCGTGACGAACGTCGACCGCGCGCTGCTGGACGCCATCCGCGACATGGGGGGCACGGTCGAGTCGTACCTGCTCGACGCGCCGAACCCGGGCGACCTGTACGCCGACCACGTGGCGACGGGGCAGCGGCTCATCGGGCAGGGGCAGTACTTCGACGCGGAAGAGCACTTCGCGCGGGCGCTGGCGATGCGCCCGGGCGACGTCGTGTCGATGCTCGGGCGTCTGCACGCGCAGATCGGCGCGGGGCTGTACCTCTCGGCCGCGGTGAACCTGCGCGTGCTCTTCGAGGAACGCCCGGAACTGGTGGGCGTGCGGTACGCCGGCGAGACGATGCCGAACCCGCAGCGTCTGCGGACGGTGGCGGCGGAACTGGTCGAGGCGCTCGACAAGTCGCGCGACAACAAGGGCGTGCCGAGCCCCGAGGCGGCGCTGCTGCTGGCGTACGTCGGCTTCCAGATCGACGACGCCGGGCTGATGATGCGCGGGCTGGACACCATCGAGCGCGAGCGTGCGGCGGAGGCGACCCTCAAGGGGCAGGCGGCCCCGGGCACGGACGCGCTCGCGGAACTGCTGCGCGGGGTGTGGGTGGGCGGGGAGGCCAAGTGAACGCGGGCCCGGGCGCGACATCTTCCGGGGCCGGCCCAGCGCCCGCGACCTCGACCGATCGGGCCGCGCCCGTGCCGGCGACCGACGGGGCCGGCGGGGCGCGGAGCGCGCCGTCGCGGCACGCGTCGATCGTCGAGTTCCTGACCGATGGCTCGCTCGCGCGCCTGTGCGCGGAGTTCACGCGCCTCACGGGGGTGCGGGCGGACCTGCGCGACCCGGCCGGGCGCGTGATCGTGGCGCAGAGCGAGGGATGGGCGGTGGCGGACCCGGCGGACATTCCGGCGCCGGTCGCGACGTTCCCGCTCATGCTGGGCGGGCTGCGCGTGGGGATGCTGACGCTGGGGCCGGGCGAGCCGGTGCTGGCGCCCGATGCGCGAGACCGGCTCGAGCGGGTGATGACGCTACTGGCGCAGTCGACGGGCGAGATCGTGCAGTACGAGGCCGAGCTGCGCGACCGGATCCGGGAGATCTCGGCGTTGTCGCGGATGAGTTCGCTGATGGTGCGGGCGGCGGGCCCCGAGAAGGTGCTGAAGGTCGCGCTCGATTCGGCGCTAGACGTGCTGGAGCTGGACGCGGGGTCGATCGTGCTGTTCCGCGAGGATCCCGACGGGGGCATCGCGCCGCTGGAGGAGGACGTGCTGCTGAAGGCCAGCCGCGGGCTGTCGCGCGAGTGGCTGGACAACCCGCTGCCCCTGAGCAAGGACCGCCAGTTCGATCGCGCGGTGATCGCGGGGCGGATGGTCGTGGTGGAGGACCTGCTGCTCGACGACCGGGTGTTCATCCGCGAGGAAGTGCGTCGCGAGGGGCTGCGCTCGGCGATCCAGGCGGGGCTGGTGTTCAAGGAGCGCACGCTCGGGGTCATCCGCCTGTACGCGCGCGGGGTGCGCCGGTTCGACGAGGCGGACAAGCGGCTGCTGGGGGCGTTGGCGCAGCAGGCGGCGGTCTCGCTCGAGCAGTCGCGCCTGCTGCGCTTCGAGCAGGAAGAGCAGCGCGTGCAGCGCCAGTTGCAGCTCGCCGGCGACGTGCAGCGCCGGATGCTGCCCCGGGGCGTGCCGAACAGCCCGCAGCTCGAGTTCGCCGCGAAGTACATCCCCAGTTTCGAGCTCGGGGGCGACTTCTACGACTTCATCGAGCTCTCCGGGCACGTGGGCATCGCGATCGGCGACGTCGTGGGCAAGGGGATCGCCGCGGCGCTGCTCATGGCGTCGGTCCGATCGAGCCTGCGGGCCCACGCCCGCGAGGTGTACGACCTCGACGAGGTCGTGGCGCGCGTGAACCAGGCGCTCTGCCGCGACATGCGCGACGACGAGTTCGCGAGCCTGTGGTACGGCGTGATCGACCCCTCGAACCGGCGCCTCACGTACTGTTCCGCCGGGCACGAGCCCCCGATGATCGTCCGCGTGCCCACCCACCGCCCGCCCAGCAGCGCGGACGTCGACGAACTCTCCGTTGGCGGGATGGTCGTGGGTGTCGACCCCAGCCAGCGCTACCAGCGGGCGGTGTTTGATCTGTCGCCCGGCGACGTCCTCGTCGGGTACACCGACGGCGTGTGCGACGCCGTGAACTTCGCCGGAGAACGCTTCGGCAAGGCACGCCTGCGCCAGGCGATGCTGACGGCCCTGCGCGGCGGGCGCGAGGTGACCGCGCCGAGCGTGCTCGAGCACATCCTGTGGGAGGTCCGGCAGTTCGCCGGGCTCGCCCAAGTGCCCGACGACAAGACGCTCATCGTGGTCCGCGTGCGGTCCTAGGTCGGCCGCGATTTCGATCTCGGTGCAAGGCCGGCACCCCCGCCGGACATTGCGGGTGCGGCGGCCCTGCGCGCCGTCATGGTTCCGCCCGTCTCGTGGGACCAGTCTCCCCTCACCCCGATGTGTGCTGGGCCCAGGCGTGTGCCTGGCCCCGGGGTGAGTTTTTGAGGATGAACCTTCAGGGGCGGCGGTCCGCGCGGGGCCCGTCGGGGCGAGGTCGGGGCCAGCGGGGCTCGGTGCCCGCGCGCAGGCGGGCGATGTTGCTGCGGTGTGCCCAGATGACCAGCCCGGCCAACGCCGCGGCGACGCCCAGGAACGCCAGCATGTGCACGACCTCGACGGGCGGCTCGCCCGGCGCCGGCGCGCCCAGCCAGCGCGCGGTGACCCAGCGTTCGTGGACGGCGTGGAACCACACGCCGACGAACAGCGGGATCGACGCCGCGGCGGCCATCGACGCGACGCTCATGTAGCGCGCGACGCGAAGCACGACAAAGAACGCCACCGCCCCGCCGAGCGCGGGGACGGTGAGACCCGGGAACGCGGCGAGCAGCACGCCCGCGCCGGTCGCGACGCCCTTGCCCCCCTTGAAGCCCAGCCAGGGCGAGAAGACGTGCCCGAGCACGGCGGCGACGCCGACGCTGAGCCACGCGAGCGACGCCGCCGGGGGGATGGCGAGCGTGCCGAGCGTGCCCAGCAGCAGCCCCGCGCCCAGGGTGGGCAGGAAGCCCTTGAGGAAGTCGAGGGCGAAGACGACGCCGAACCAGCGGGCGCCGAGCACTCGTCCGGCGTTGGTGGCGCCGATGTTCCCCGAGCCGTGGGCGCGCAGGTCGATGCCCTTGGCGCGGGCGACGAGCAGCCCGAAGGGGACGGACCCGGCGAGGAGCGCGCCGAGGATCAGAACGGGCACGAGCATGCGGGAGACTTCCGGGCGGCGAGCGTGGGGTGCGCCCGCGGGGTGTTCAGGCGGGCCTGGCGGCGAAGGCGCGCAGGGCGTCGAGCAGGCGTGCCCAGACCTCGTCGGGCGTGCCGGAGGCGTCGAGGACGGCGTGGCGCGCGGGGTCGCGGGCGGCCTGGGCGAGGTACCCCGCGCGCACGGCGGTGCGGAACGACGCGTCGCGATCTTCCATGCGATCGGCGAAGAGCGACGGGCCGGCGTGGGGGTGCTGGCGCCCGCCGGGCTCGACGCCCGTGCGACGGGCCGCCGTCTTCTCGTCGACATCGAAGATGATGATGAGGTCCGGCAGGGTGCGGTCGCAGGCGACGCGGGCGACGGCGTCGATCTCGGGCTCCGGCAGACCCCCCGCGCTGCCCTGGTACGCGTACGTCGATGTCACGAAGCGATCGGCGATGACGAGTTCGCCCCGTGCGATCGCCGGGCGGATGCGGGTTTCGACCAGTTGGGCGCGGCTGGCCATGTAGAGCAGCATCTCGCAGCGGAGCGTGATGCCGTCGGAGGCCTTGTCGAGCAGGATGGCCCGGATGCGTTCGCCGACGTGCGTCCCGCCGGGCTCGCGCACCTCGCAGAGGCCGACGCCGGCGGTGCGGGCCAGGTCGATGAAGCGCCGGAGCTGGGTGCTCTTGCCCGAGCCGTCGGCCCCTTCGAACGCGACGAAGCGCCCGCGGAGCGCGTGGATCCAGGCGTGGTCGGTGGTCACGGCGGGGCAGCTCGCGGGGTGAAGGGTGCGGGCGTCGCGCATCAGGGGAGCGACGCGGGGTCGACGAGCCAGGTGATCGGCCCGCCGTCGGGCGCGACGCCGATGTTGACGACCTTGCCCATCTGCCACTGGGGCGTCTGCTCGCCCTGGTTGACGACCACGATGATGAGGCCCTTGCCCTTCTCGAACTCGCCGGGCATGGGGAGCATGGTGTACCCCGAGCCCCCCTGCTGGTACTGCGAGGGGATCGACCCGGCGATGGGGCCGAGCTTTCCGAACGAGCCGAAGAGCGCCATCATGCCCGGGGTGACGCGCTGGTACTTGCCCAGCGAGCCGCCGGACTCGGCCTTGAAGTTCTCGATGTCCTCGGGCGTGATGGCGCTCGCGGTGCCCGACGAGAGCGCCTCGGACAGCCCGGTGGTGTCGTCGGACTGCGCCATCTCGACGACCTTCCCGTACGCCCCGATCATGTTCACGACCATGTTCATGCCGAACACCATGAAGATGCCCAGCACGACCGTGACGATGGAGCAGACCAGCCCGCCCACCGCGATGCCCCGCCCGCCCACGGCGCCGTTCGAGCGTCCGATCGACAGGAACGCGAACACCGCGAAGAGCAGCCCGACGACGCCCAGCGCGGGCGACACGACGGGGATGCAGCAGGCGATGAGCCCCAGCACGCCGCACACCAGCGAGAGGATCGCGGCGATGCTCGTGCGCGTGGGCTGGGCGGGCGCGACGTCGAACCCCGGCTGAGGGAAAGTGGTCATGGCCCGAGGATATCAGCCTGTCCGGGCGTTCGCGTGGCGACTGTCGCTTCTCGCGCCGGGGGCACGCCCGCCGCCAGCGTGCGCACACCCTGCGCCACGATCGTCGCTGCGTGCTCGATCTCGTCGCGGGTGGTCTCGCGCGAGAGGCTGAAGCGCACCGACCCGTGCGCGTACTCGGGGGGCACCCCCATCGCCAGCAGCACTGGCGAGGGCTCGAGCGAGCCCGAACTGCACGCCGCCCCAGCCGAGGCGTTCACCCCCCGCTCGCTCAGCAGCAGCAGGACCGCCTCGGCCTCGAGGCGCGGGAAGGCGATGTTGGTCGTGTTCCACAGGCGTCGCCCCGCGTCGGGCGGCCCGTTCACCCGCAACCCCGGCGCCCCGGCAAGCACGCGCGACTCGAACAGGTCGCGCAGCCCACGCTGGGCGGCTCGCAGTGCGGGGTCGGCCAACCATGCCCGCGCCTCATCGGCGGCGAGCCCAGCGCCGACGATGCCAGGGACGTTCTCCGTGCCGCCGCGGCGTCCGAGTTCCTGCGTGCCCAGCAGTCTCGGGCGCAGGCCCAGCCCGCTCCGCGCCCACAGCACGCCCACGCCCTTGGGCCCGTGAAACTTGTGCGCCGAGCAGGTCAGCAGGTCGCACCAGGCGCCCGACCCCTGGCCGACGTCGGCGGGCTCCTTGCCCACCCATTGCGTGGCGTCGACGTGCACGACGCAGCCGGCGCGCCGGGCCGCCTCGGCGATCTCGCGGATCGGCTGGATCGCGCCCGTCTCGTTGTTCGCCCACTGCACGCTCACGAGCCCCGCGCCCTGGGCGAGGCGCGCGACGTCCGCGGGATCGACCAGCCCGCCGGGATCCACCGGCAGCGGGCGCACCTCGACGCCCTCGGCCTTGGCGAGTTCCGACGCGAGGTCGCGCACGGCGGCGTGCTCCACGGGCGTCGTCACCAGCACGCGCTTGGGCGCGGGCAGGCGGGCCAGCGTCCCGCGGATGGCCAGGTCGATGCTCTCGGTGCCCGAGCCGGTGAACGTGACCTCCCGCGCGTGGGCCGCCAGCAACGCCGCGATCTGTTCGCGCGCGAGCTCGACCCGGGCCCGGGCGGCCTGCCCGCCCCGGTGCACGCTCGAGGGGTTGTGCCACGCCTCGCGCAGGGCGTGCAGCACGCCCTCGACCACGCCCGGGGTGGGGCGTGTCGTCGCGTTGTGGTCGAGGTCGATCATCGTGCTACCCCGCGGCCCCGGCGCTGGCCTGGATGATCGGGATCATGATCGACAGCAGCAGCGTCCCGATGATCGCGAACAGGAAGACGATGAGCAGGGGTTCGAGCGCCGCCAGCAGGCGCTGCGAACGGCGATCGAGCTCGTCGGCCGTGTCGGTCGCGAGCGTGTCGAACGCGCTCTCGAGGTCGCCCGCGCGCTCGGCGGCGATGAGCAGGCGGCGCGTCGAGAGCGGGAGCGCGTCGACCGCGTCGATGAGCTGGCGCAGCACGCCGCCCTCGATCAGGCGCGTCCGCAGCGTCTGCAGCTGCGCCTTCAGCACGGGGTAGTTGATCACGCCGATCGCCACGCCCAGCGCGTCGGCGAGGGTGATCCCGCTGCGCGTCATGGCGGCCATCACCGTGAAGAACCGGGCCGACTCCTGCGCCAGCATGACGTCGCGCATCAGCGGCACGCGGCGCGCCGCCCGCTGCACCAGCGCGCCGATGCGCTTGCGCGCGAACACCCCGCCCGTGACGAGCCCCAGCACCACGAGGGCGACCAGCGGCAGGTTGCCCCGCAGGAACAGCCCGACGTCCACCAGCACCCGCGTGATGAGCGGGATCTCCTGGTTGTTGTCGGTCAGCGACTTGGCGACCAGCGGCACGACGTACGTGATCATCCCGAACGCCACGCAGATGCTGATGCTCAGCACCACCGCGGGGTAGATGAGCAGCGTGCCGGCCTTTCCGGAGATCGCCAGTTGCCGGCGCGTCGTCAGCGCCAGTTGCTTGGCCGCCCCGCCCAGGTCGCCCGTCCGCTCCGACGCGCGATACACCGCGATCGTGACGATGTCGAAGATGCCGACGCTGCGGCAGGCGTCGGCGAACGAGCTGCCACCCGCCACGAGTTCGCGCATGCGGTCGACCTTCGGTCGCGCGCCCGGCGCCACCGCCGCCCGCACGACGTCGAGCGCTTCGACGAGCGGGACGCCCCGGTTGAGGAGCTGGGCGAGCTGCGTGTGCACCTCGCACTGGTCCTTGAGTCGCACCGAGCCGGACCCTCCCGGCGCCCAGTCGGGCAGCGTCCAGGTGCGCAGCGGCACGAGGCGCTCGCGTCGGAGTTGTTCGGCGAGGTGGCGCGCGTCGCGGGCGCGGATGAGCCCGACGCGTCGCCCGCCGTCGGGTCGGGCGGCGAGATAGGCCGTGCGGGTCTCGCGCGGAGCGGAGGACATCGCGACAAGTGTACGGGGCGCGCCCGACGCGCCCGCGGGATCGCGGGCGGCGGGCCTCAGCCGCGCATCGCGCGTTCGAGCATCGCCGCCGCGCGCAGCAGGCGGGATTCCTGGAACGCGGGCGCGATGATCTGCACACCGATGGGCAGCCCCGCGTCGGACGCGGTTGGGCCGGCGACGGAGCCCCCCGCGCCGGGCCCGGCGACGGGCACGCAGATGGCGGGCAGCCCGGCCAGGTTGACGCCGACGGTGAACACGTCCTCCAGGTACATGGCGAGCGGGTCGTTGATCTTCTCGCCCGCGCGGAACGCCGGGCCCGGGGCCGCGGGCATGAGCACGACGTCGCAGCGCTCGAACGCGCCGTTGAACTCCTCGAGCACGCGCCGGCGGACCTTGAGCGCGGTGGTGTAGTACGCGTCGGCGTACCCGGCGCTCAGCACGTGCGTGCCGAGCAGGATGCGCCGGCGGACCTCGGGCCCGAAGCCCTCGGTGCGGCTTGCGCGGTAGAGGTCCTCGAGCCCGTCGCCCGGCGACAGGGCCGCCCGCCGCCCGTAGCGCACGCCGTCGAACCGCGCGAGGTTCGACGACGCCTCGGCCGTCGCGACGATGTAGTACGCGGCGATGGCGTGGTCGATCGAGGGCAGGTCGATCTCGACGCGCGCGGCAGGGTCGGGCGCGAGGCGTTCCGCGGCCGTCGCGTACGCGAGCGCGACCTCCGCCGACACACCCGCCCCGCGCGCCTGGCGCACGACGCCCACGCGCAGGCCCGCGAGGGGCGTGTCGAGGTCGGCGAGCAGGTCGCCCACGGGTCGGGCGTCGCTGGTCGCGTCGCGCGGGTCCGGGCCGGCGATGACGGCGAGCGCGAGGGCGGCGTCGCGCACGCTGCGCGTGAGCGGGCCGACCTGGTCGAGCGAACTGGCGTACGCCACGAGCCCGAAGCGCGAGACGCGCCCGTAGGTGGGCTTGAGGCCCACGACGCCGCAGTGCGAGGCGGGCTGGCGGATCGAGCCGCCGGTGTCCGAGCCGAGCGCGAGGGGGACCACGCCCAGCGCGACCGCCGCGGCCGACCCGCCCGACGAGCCGCCCGGCACGCGCGTGGGGTCGTGCGGGTTGCGCGTGGGGCCGAAGATCGAGCGTTCGGTGGACGAGCCCATGGCGAACTCGTCGAGGTTGGCCTTCCCGACGACGATCGCGCCGGCGTCGAGCAGGCGCTGCGCGCACGTCGCGGTGAAGGGCGACTGGTAGTGCTCCAAGAAGCGCGACGCGCACGTGGTGAACCCGCCGGGGCCGAGCCCGTCGCCGGGCGTGCGCCCGTCGGGCCCTGTGCAGAGGTTGTCCTTGATCGCGACCGGAACGCCCGCGAGGGGCAGGTCCTCGCCCCGCGCGACGCGGGCGTCGACGTCGGCGGCGCACCGGAGCGCTCGCTCGCGGAGCGTCTGGACGATGGCGTTGACGCGCGGGTTCTCGCGGTCGATGGCGTCGAGCGTGGCGTTCACGACATCGACCGCGCGCCGTCGCCCGGACCGCACGTCGGCCGCGAGGCGCGTCGCGGGGTCGTGCACGCCCCCGGCGTGCACGGCGTCGTCCCTGTGTCCGGCCCCGCTCACGCCCCGCCCCCGTCGCCGAGCACCTTGGGCACGCGGACAAACTGGTCGTAGGTCTGCGGGGCCATGGCGAGCAGGACGCTCGCGGGGAGCGGCTCGTCGGGCGTGTCATCGGCGAGGCGGCTTTCCCCGCCCCCGACGTGCGTGAGGGGCTCGACGCCCGCGAGGTCGGCCTCGCGCAGGCGGTCGACGTACGCGACGATGGCGTCGAGCGACTCGCGCAGCCCGTCGCGCTCGGCCGGGTAGATGCGCAGGCGCGCCAGGGCCGCGAGGCGTTCGAGGTACTGCGGGGTGAACTCGCCCATGAGCGAGTGTACCCGGCGCGCGGGGCGCACCGCCCCGGCGCAGGGCGAACCCGCGACGGGGGAGCCCCGTAGCCTGTTCGCGTGAACACGCGGCGCGTCATCCGGGGGATCATCGCGTGGGGGCGCCGCCCCGTGGGCGCGGGCGTGGTGCTGGCGCTGCTCGCGCTCGACGTCACGTTGATGACGGCGGCGTTCCGGCACGACAGCATCGCCGGGCGCGTGATCCTTGATGGTCTCGCGGTGCGGTACCGCCCGCGCGAGAGCACCTTCGATATCACGGTGGTGGCGTGGGCCGACGGGCGCGAGGTCGTGATGTACCCCGACGGGAGCGCGGGCGAGATCGCGGAGGCCATCAGCCAGAACCCCGACCGCGTGCTGCGCGTGTGGTACGTCGTCTACACACGCCGCACCGGGTACGTCGCGCCGTGGAACGAGTTCGACGGGCGGCGGCTGTGGGTCGAGCGCGTGGGCGACACCACGCCGGCCACCCCGGCGGATATCGACCGGGCGCGGCGCATCATGTGCACGTGGCTGGGCGCGCAGGGGCATGCGGACCTCGCCGCCGACTGTGCCGCGCCCGACTACGACCGGCGCTCGCCCACCTACTGGGGCCCGGCGCACGACGTGCTGTTCGCGCTCGTGGCGTTGTGGGCCATCTCGAACATCCCGTTCGCCGTGGTGTCTGCGTGGCGGGCCCGCCGGGCCGGCACGCTCCGCCGGGGCGTGTGCCCCGCATGCCGCTACGACATCCGGGGCACGCCCGCCGACCTGGGCATGAAGCGCTGCCCGGAGTGCGGGCGCGTCTGGCGCATGCCCGAGTAGCCGGGACGGCTTACCCGGGGTCAGGCAGTCGGCATCAGGCATGAGGCATTCGGCACTAGGGGCTAGGTACTAGGCGTGCCGCCGGCCTGCTGGGCCGCCCGGTCCACGGCCCGCATCGCGATCCGCCCGATGATGAACACGACCACCAGGCCCAGCCCGATGGCGCCGTAGAACACGACCGGCGGCATGGCCTGGCTCCACGATTCGCGCGTGAACGTCTCCTGCACGCCCGCGCCGATGAACGCCGCCAGCACCGTGCGGGGCGTGATGCCCACCAGCGTCCCGATCATGTACGCGTCCGGGCGTACCCGCAGCCCCGCCATCGCCAGGTTCGTGATGGCGAACGGCGAGTTCGGCGGCAGGCGGATCAGCGACACCATCCCCGTCGTGCGCCGCAACGAGTGCGACTCGCCCAGCAGCGCCTCGCTCGCGGCCTTCCACTTGGGGTTCTCGTGCACCGCCCGCTTCACACGCTCGCCCGCGACCGTCCGCGCGACGACGTACCCGATGAGCGCGCCGCCCACGCACCCCAGCACCGCCCCGGCCGCCCCCCACGCCGCCCCGAAGATGTACCCCGCCATCCCCGACTGCGCGTACGTCGGCAGCAGCGCCAGCCCCGACAGCACCGCGAACCCGATCACGAACGTCGCCCACCCGAGCTCGCCCTGCGCCCGCAGCGCATCGCGCACGGCGTCGGCGTTCGCGAACAGCACGAGCGAGCCGAGCAACGGCAGGATCGCCGACGCGATCGCCAGCGGCCCGGCGGCCCCCAACTTCTCCATCAGCGTCCGCTCGTCGGGCATGCCCGGCGTCGGCGCCGAGGCCTGTGCCGGCGTGTCGTCAAACGTGTGGCCGGACGCGCGGGCCGAAGCGGAAGCCTCGTCAGACGTGGCCGGCGGCGTGTGCGGAGACGGAGCGTCGTTCACGCCCGGAGCGTACCCCGACGCCCGCGAGAACGCCGCGGACGCCTACGGCAGGTCGAACACCAGCACCTCGGCCGGCGCCACGGCGCGCAGCGTCACGGCGCGCTCGCCGGTCAGCCCGGCCCCGTCGCCCGCCCGCAGCGTCTGCCCGTTGAGCGTGACCTCGCCCCGCGCCACCTGCACCCAGGCGCTGCGCCGGTCGGGCAGATTGTGCGTGACCGACTCTCCCGGCGCCAGCAGCGTCGCCATGACCGTGGCGTCCTGGTAGATGGGCAGCGATCCCTCGCGTCCGTCGGGCGAGGCGACGACGCGCAGGCGTCCCTGGCGCTCGTGCTCGGGGACCGAAATCTGTCCGTAGCGGGGCGGCACGTCGCGGACGTTCGGGCGGATCCAGATCTGCAGCAGGTGCACGGGCTCGGTGTCGCTGTCGTTGAACTCGCTGTGGGTCACGCCGGTGCCGGCGGACATGCGCTGCACGTCGCCCGGGCGCATCACCCCGCCCCCGCCGCTGGAATCTTCGTGGCGCAGCGCGCCCGAGAGCACGTAGGTGATGATCTCCATCTCGCGGTGCGGATGACGCCCGAAGCCCTGCCCCGGCGCCACGACGTCCTCGTTGATGACGCGCAGCGCCGAGAACCGCATGTGCTCCGGGTCGTGATATTCACCGAAACTGAACGTGTGCTTCGTGTCAAGCCATCCGAAGTTGAACGCCCCGCGAGCCTCCGACGAACGAACGGTCACCATGACAGACCCTCCACGCGTCGCGAGCGGCGTTTTCTCCGGCCAGCCCGCTCGCGAGCTGATCATAATACTGTTTCAACGACCTGTGTGTTCACGGGCGTTGTAGCGGATTTTTGGCGGCCCGACGAAGCGGGACGGTCAGCCCGACACTTCGTTCGTCAGAGTTCGCCGTCGGATGCAGCGGGCGTTGCGTCGCCTTCGCGCCGTGCCGCCACAAGGAGGCGGTTGAGTGTTCCGAGATCTTCATCCGACATGTGACTCAACTGCTGTCGGTGCAGGTCGAGCACGGGCTGGTCGAGCCGGGCGAGCGTCTGAAGGCCTCCGGGCGTGATGGTGGCCAGCACGATGCGTCGATCGGACGCGTCGCGTGCCCGTTCGGCGAGCCCGGCGCGTTCGAGGCGGTCGATGAGCCGCGTGAGGTCGGGGACGCGCGCGACCATGCGAGCGCCGATCTGGCCGCACGAAAGTCCGCGGCCTCCGGTGCCGCGCAGGATGCGCAGGATGTTGTACGTCGACTCGCTCAGCCCGTGCGACTTGAACAGGCGTTCGAACGAGATTGAGAACTGGGCCGCGGTGCGGATGAGGTTGAGATACGCTTCCTGCTCGGGGCTTGAGAAGTCGGTCGTCTTGTGAATTGCCTTCGCCAACGGCGACCGCGTGTCAACTTCAGTCGGATGCCGTGTCACGGAGAATCCTATGCATCCCGGGGGTTTGCGCAGGACTACGTAGACATGAAGCGGGGCTCACGGCGTGCGCGGGGCGGGCTCGGCAGATCGCAATGCGCGGGCCCGATCGAGCACGCCGGCCTCGAGCTCCGCCTTGGGCAGGCGAGACTCGAGCGCGGGCTCGAGCGTGAAGTGCCAGCGGATGGTGGAGCGTGCGCCCGGCACGGCGCTCGCCGGAAGATCCAGCGGCGGGATGTCGTACACGGGGGGCGATGCCCGGGCCGCGGTGCGCAGGGGCTCGAACCCGTCCTTGGTGAGGAGCACGTCGTACGTGCCGTAGTAGAGGAACTCGGCCTCGACGGGCGTGCGTCCGACCTCGACGTCGCTCAGCACGACCGTGGCGCCCGGAGGGTCGGACGTGACGACGATCGTGCGCCGCATGCACCCGCCGGCGGCGCACACCGCCAGCACGCACGCGACGGCGCGTGCACGCGGACGCGCACGGGTACGCACGTCGACCAGGCGTCTGGCCATGCTCATGCCCGCTCCCGCTGCATGCCCACGAGGTCGTCGAACTCATCGCCCCGGAAGAGGTTTCCGAGGTAGGCGCGACGCACGAGCGGGTCGTTGATGAGCGCGCGGGGCGTGCCCTCGGCGAGCGTGCGCCCGGCGTCGATGATCACCGCGCGATCGCACACGCGCAGCGTCTGCTGCACGTTGTGGTCGGTGATGAGGAACGCGATGCCCCGGTCGGCGAGTCGGCGCACCTCGGCCTGCAGGTCCTCGACGGCGATGGGGTCCACGCCGCTGAACGGCTCGTCGAGCAGGATCAGTCGCGGCTCGGTGACGAGGGCGCGGGCGATCTCGAGCTTGCGCCGTTCGCCCCCCGAGCACGTCCGGGCCGCGTGACGCGACTTGTGCGAGAGCGCGAACTGCTCGAGCAGCGCGTCGGCCCGCGCGAGGCGGTCTCGCCGGTTGAGGGGCAGCGTCTCGAGAATGGCCAGCAGGTTCTCGCGGCATGACAGCCGCCCGAACACGCTGGGCTCCTGGCTCAAGTACCCCATCCCGAGGCGCGCCCGCTTGTACATGGGCAGGCGCGAGACGTCGCGCCCGTCGAAGTAGACCTTGGTGTCGCCCGGGTCGGGGTCGATCATGCCGATCGTCATGCGGAACGACGTGGTCTTGCCCGCGCCGTTGCGCCCCAGGATGCCCATGACCTCGGCACGATCCACGCCGAAGGACACGTCGTCGACCACCACCCGCCCGCCGTAGGTCTTGCGCAGGTGCTGGGCGTGCAGGAGGGGCATGGCGACATGGTACGGCGTGAGAGAAGCGAGACAGCGAGACAGCGAGGCAGTGAGGCAGGGAGACAGCGAGGCAGGGAGACACCGAGACAGCGAGGCAGGGAGGCAAGGCATGAAGAAAGCAAGGAGGTCGGGAGGGGGAAGTGGAGACGCGGGGAATGAAAAACGCCCCGCGGGTGCGGGGCGTTGCGTGCGACGGATTAGGGATGAGGCGGGTGGCCTCTGATCAGCGCTTGCTGAACTGGAAGCGGCGGCGGGCGCCGGCCTGGCCGTACTTCTTGCGTTCGACCTCGCGCGAGTCGCGGGTGAGGAACCCGGCGTCGCGGAGCGCCCCCTCGACGGAGGGGTCGTAATCGCGCAGGGCGCGGGCGATGCCGAGGCGGATGGCCTGCGCCTGGCCCATGAAGCCCCCGCCGTGGACGGTGGCCTGGACCTCGAACTTGCCTTCCATGTTGGCGACCTTGAAGGCGGCGTAGCAATCGGCGCGGTCGCGCTCCTCGCAGAAGAAGACCTCGGGGGTCTTCTTCTTGCCGGCGGTGCCGAGGATCTCGAACACCGGCTGGCCGGAGGCCGGCCGGATGCGGACGCGGGCGACCGCGGTCTTGCGACGCCCCGTGCCCCACCACCAACCGCGCTTGTCGGCGGGCTTGGCGACCTTGGGCGGGCGAGTGGATGCCGGTGGTTCCGTGGGCGTCAAGCCGGGCATCTGGATGGACGGAATCGTGCTCATTCGGACCGGTCCCTTTCACGCCGCGGGAAGCGGCGGGTGTTCACACTTCAGGCGTTCACCTTGAGTTCGCTGGGGCTGAGGTTGGCGAACTCGTGCTCGGCGCCGGCGGCGACGCGGAGGTTCTTCATCATGACGCGCGACAGGCGATTCTTGGGCAGCATGCGGCGGACGGCGTTCTGGATGAGCAGCTCGGGGGTGTGCTCGCGCAGGTGCCCGTACGAGCGGGCCTTGTGACCGCCGGGGTACTTGGTGTACCACATGTACACGCGCTGCTCGGCCTTGCGCCCGGTGAGGACCACCTTCGTCGCGTTCGTGACGATCACGCCCTCGCCGGTGTCGACGTGGGGGGTGTACTCGGGGCGGTGCTTGCCCATGAGGACCATGGCGATTTCGGCGGCGAGGCGGCCCAGGGGCACGCCTTCGGCGTCGACGATGCGCCAGGTCTTGGTCATTTCGCCGGTCTTGGCGAGGTAGGTTTGACGGCGGGACATCGAGAGCCTCCTCGGCGCTGCGGGGGGAAGTGCGACGGCAAGGCCGCCGACCGAACCCCGCGGGGCCGATCCAGATCGCCGCCTACCGGGCGGGGCGGGCCGCGTGCGAGTTCTCCGAACGCGCGGGCGGCAAACGTTGTCGCGGACTGTGGCGGCCATCCCTTGGCCGCTCAAACTCGGACAGGGGGGATGCTAGGCGGGCGAGATCGGCGCGACAAGCGGGTGCCGGCGGGGGTCGGAATCCGGGGGGGCGTGGCTTGCTGCGCGCGGGCGCGTGGCCGATGATGGCCCCATGGACCAGCACTCTGTTCGGACCCCGGACCCCGGCAATCGTACGTGGGCGCGGTGGGCGTGGGTGGCGTCGACGGTGCTCGTGCTGCTGGTCATCGGGCTGAACCAGGCGGAGCACTATCTATCGCCCCCGGCGCCCCAGACGCCCGCGGCGGAAGTGACGCCGCCGGGGCTCGATCCGGGGAGCATGGCGGCCCGTCTGTGGGTGAAGTTCGCCAACGCGTTGCCCATGCAGGCGTCGGATCGGGTGACGGCGATGCAGCAGGTCGACCAATCGGCCAAGACGCCCGTGGACATGTTCCGGGCGGCGGTCGCGGCGGGAGAAATCCAGGGCGAGGAGAAGGCGCTGGAGCGGCTGGACCAGTTGGATGAGCAGATCGGCGAAGGACACGAAGCGCACTTGGCGCCCGAGGGGCTGGCGGAGGACATCGAGCAGGCGCGGCGGGTCTACGCGGAGGGTGCGGCGGCGCTCGACGACACGGCGCGGCAGCGCCTGCTCGACCGGCACGGGTGGTTCGCGCGGCTGCTGCTGGTGCATGATGAGCCGGCGTCGAGCGCCGCCCGTGCGGACGTGGTCGGGGGCGGGCTGCTGCTGATCGCGGTGCTGGGCGGGTTCGGGTTGGCGGCGGTGTGCGCCATGCTGCTTGGGCTGGTGCTGTTCATCATTGCCATCGTGCGCCTGTCGAACGGGCAGGTGCGCAGGGCGTTCGTGCCGCCGGCGCCCGGGGGGAGCGTGTATCTCGAGATGCTGGCGGTGTTTGTGGGCGCGTTCCTGGTGTTCAAGGTGGGGATGGGCGTGGTGGTGTCGCTGGTGGCGGGCGCGGGCGATCCGCCGGCGTGGGCGATGACGGCGGCGCTGGCCGGGCAGTGGCTGCTGCTGCTGGTGCCGCTGTACCCGCTGCTGCGCGGGGTGACGTGGCGGGAGCACGCGACGCTGATCGGCTGGCACTCGGGACAGGGCGTGCTGCGCGAGATCGGCGCGGGCGTGGTGGGGTACCTGGCGGGCCTGCCGCTGCTGGGGGCGGCGCTGGTGGTGTCGATGGTGGTGGTGATCGTGCGGCAGTTCATCGCCGGGCCCGACGCCGAGCCGCCCAAGAACCCGATCGTGGAGATCATCGGCGGCGCGGGGACGGCCCAGTTGGTGCTGCTGTTCCTGCTCGCGACGGTGTGGGCGCCGCTGGCGGAGGAGCTCGTGTTCCGGGGGGCGCTGTACCGGCACCTGCGCTCGCGGGTGGGGGTGCTGGTGGCGGCGGCGGTGTCGGCGCTGGTGTTCGGCGTGATGCACGGGTACGACGTGCTGCTGCTGATGCCGGTGATCACCATCGGCTTCGTGTTCGCGCTGATGCGCGAATGGCGCGGCAGCCTGATCGGGCCGATCGTGGCGCACTCGCTGCACAACGCGACGATCATGACGCTCGTGCTGGTCGTGTTCGGGCAGTTGACGGACTGAGGGCGGATCACCGGGCGGGGGGCGTGACGGGGCGGGCGGGCACGCCCACGGCGATCACGCCGTCGGGCACGTCGCGCACGACGACGGCCCCGGCGCCGATCTTGCACCCCACGCCGATGCGGATGTTCGGGTTGACGCGCGCCCCCACGCCCACGAGCGTGTCGTGCCCGACGCGGACGTTCCCCGCGAGGACGGCCCCGGGCGCGACGTGCACGTTCTCGCCGATGACGCACTCGTGCTCGATGATCGCGCCGGTGTTGATGATCGCGTGGTCGAGGACCGAGGCGAGCGTGTGGACGACGGCGTGGGGCGCGATGAAGACGCCCCGCCCGAGGGACGCGGTGGGCGAGACGTACGCGGTGCGGTGCGTGATGCCGACGCTGCGCATGGCCGGCAGGCGCGTGAGCAGCGCCCGGCGCAGCGCGATGTCGCCCAGGCCGAGCATCGCGTGGGCGTCAAAGTCGGTCGTGAGGCGGGCGAAGGGCCCGAGGTGCTCGAACCCCAGGCGCGCGAGGCGGGCGTGGGGGTCGTCGTCGAAGAAACCCAGGATGGTGGCGGCGTCGCCGATGGACTCGGCGACGACCAGGGCGTGCCCGCCGCCGCCGATGAGCACGAGTTCGCGGTCGTCCATGGGCGCGAGCGTAGCAGAGGCACTGGGCACTGGGGAGGCGACAGCGGTGCTCATACCCTGCGGCATGGGTCCAGTCCGCGTCGCGTGCGTCCGGTACTTGAACACCGCCCCGCTGGTCGAGGGGCTTGACGGCGTGGACGGGCTGGAGCTCGTCCCGGCGGTGCCGTCGGGGATCGTCGACCTGCTGGCGTCCGGCGAGGCGGACATCGGGCTGGCGTCGGTGGTAGATGCGGTGCGATCGGACGTGCCGCTGCGCCTGCTGGCGAGCGGGATGATCGGGTGCGACGGGCCGACGCTGACGGTGCGGGTGTTCTCGAGCGTGCCGTGGGGCGAGGTGCGGACGCTGCACGCCGACACCGACAGCCACACGTCGGTGGTGCTGGCGCGGGTGCTGCTCGACGCGCTGTACGGGCGCCGGGTGGACGTGGCGGCGTTCGACGCGCGCGAGCGGGTGCAGCGCGGCGGCGGCGCGGCCCAGGTCGCGGAAACGCTGGATGACAGTTGGCCCGCGACGGTGCTGCTGATCGGCGACAAGGTGGCGACCGACCCGCCCCCGGCCGCGCGGTACCCGCACCAGTTGGATCTGGGCGAGGCGTGGAAGGCGTGGACGGGGCTGGGGTTTGTGTACGCGGCGTGGATGTGCCGCGCGGCGGAGGCGAACGACGAGCGGATCCGGATGGCGGCGGCGCTGCTGGATCGTCAGCGACGGCGGAACCTGGCGCGACTGGGGTGGATCGTCGCGCGACGCGCGCCCCTGGCGCGCTGGGATGAGGCTCTGGCGGCGCGGTACCTGGGCGACCTGCTGCGGTACGACCTCGACGAGCGGGCGCGCGCGGGGCTGGCGAGGTTCCTGCGCGAGGCGTACGCGCGGGGCATCATCGAGAAGGACGAGGCGTCGTGGGCGGGGGTCTGACGATGCGCGGGGCGTGGTGGCGGGCGGCGGCGTGGGTGTGCGCGCTGGTGGCGTGCGCGGTGGCGTCGACGGCCGCGCGGGCGCAGGAGATCGACGCCGCGGCGAAGAACGAGGTGCTGCACGCCCTGACCGAGCACCTCGCGCGCCAGGCGTACGTGGGGGGCGTGGACTTTCGGCGGTGGCCCGAGTATCTGGAGGCAAGCCGCGATGCGATCGACCGGGCGCCCAACGCGACGGCGTTCGCCATCCAGGTGGGGCGGGCGCTGGGCCGGTTCGGCATCAGCCACGTGGCGCTCATCCCGCCCGAGGCCGCGTCGACGATGCGACGGACCATCCGCATCGGGATCGGGGCCGAGGTGCGGCCTGCGCAGGGCGGGCTGCGCGTGCTGGGGCTGAGCCCAGAGTCCGCGGCGGGTGAGCGGGGCCTGCAGCCGGGCGATGTCATTACGCATGTGGACGGCGAGCGCGCGACCACGCCCGAGGCGCTCGAGGGCGACAGCGGCTCGGTCGCGGTGCTGCGCGTGCGCAAACTGAGCGGCGAGACGCGCGAGATCCGCGTGGAGCGCGTGCTGACCGAGCGGCGCCAGCCCGCGGAGTACCGCGAGTTGAGCGAGCGGACGGCGCTCATCCGGATCCCGACGTTCAACCAGGGCTACGACCCGTTCGAGATCGAGGAACTGGTGGCGCGCGCGTTCTGGAAGCCGGGGCTGGTGATCGATCTGCGGGGCAACGGCGGGGGGAAGGTCTCGAACCTGCTGCACCTGATGTCGCTGCTGGCGCCCGAGGGCGAGGCGTTCGGGACACCCGTGACGAACGAACTGGCGGCGCGGTTCGTCGAGGCGACGGGGGGAGACCCGTCGGACGCGCGGGCGGTGGCGGCGTGGTCGACGGACCACCTGCGCGTGCCGCCGAACGAAAGCGCGCCGTACCCGGGGCGATTGGGCGTGCTGATCGATGGCGGGTCGGCGAGCGCGTCGGAGGTGACGAGCGCGGCCTTACGCGACCTGCGCGGGGCGGTGCTCGTGGGGCGGACGAGCGCGGGGGCGCTGCTCGTGTCGCGGTACCTGCCCCTGCCGCACGGGTTCGTCGTGCAGGTCCCGGTGTCGGACTACATCACGCGGGGCGGGGAGCGCCCGGAGGGCGTGGGGGTGAAGCCCGACATCGAGGTGGAGCGGCCTGCGCGGGGCGAGGACGCGGCCGCCGCGGCGGTGATGCGGGCGCTCGAAGGCGTGTAGGCTGCAACCGGCGGCGGGAAACCTCCAACGAGGGGTTCGGGCGGCGGGTGACGCCGACGGAGGAGTTCGACGATGAGCGACGACATGGTGATGACGACGGGCGAGCGCGAGGCGGTGCTGGCGATCGCGCTGCTGGCGGCGATGGCGGACGGGAGCAAATCCGACGCCGAACGCGAGCGCGTGAAGGCGACGCTCGACGGGCTGGCGCCGTCGGAGCTCGACCTGGCGGGCGTGTACGAGCGGGCGCTGACGAAGCGGACGACCGCGGCGCGCGAGGCGTCGGCGCTGCGGACCCCGGCGGTGCGCCGGGCGGCGTACGAGATGGCGGTCGCGGTCTGCGACGCCGACGACACGACCTCGCGCGACGAGGGGACGTTCCTGGACGAGTTGGCGCGGGCGCTGGAGATTCCCGCGGCGGACGCGGGGGCGATCCGGCGTGCCGCGGAGAACGCCGCGAGCGCTGATGTGCGGACGCCCGCGGCCTTGCCCGTGCCGGTGACGCCCGTGCCGGCGGCGTCCGCGCCGGGGGCCGACCCGGTGCGGCGCGAGGTGGATTCGACGATCATGACGCACGCGGTACTGTGCGGCGCGCTGGAACTGCTGCCGCAGGGCCTGGCGAGCGCCGCGATCATCCCCATCCAGATGAAGATGGTGTACTCGATCGGGTCGAAGTACGGCTACTCGCTGGATCGCGGGCACATCACGGACTTCCTGGCGACGGTGGGCGTGGGCGCGACGTCGCAGATCGTCGAGGGGTACGCGCGCAAGATCGTCGGCGGATTTCTCGAGCGTGCGGCGAAGAGCATGCTGGGCGGGTCGGTGGGCGGGTGGGTCGGCTCGCTCGCGCCGGGGGCTTTGGGCGTGGGGATGAGCTTCGCGACGACGTACGCGCTCGGGCGTGTGGCGGCCCAGTACTACGCGGGCGGGCGGACCTTCGGGGCGATCGACCTGCGGGGGCTGTTCGGGCGCGAGTTGACGACGGCCAAGCAGGCGTACGCGTCGCACCTGCCGCAGATCCGCGAGCAGGCGTCGAAGCTCAACCCGGCGACGGTGCTGTCGTCGCTGGGCGTGGCGTAGGCCCGGCCGCGGTGGTATCGAGAGGCATTGCGGCGGGGCGGGGCATGTGAGAGGATGGCGCGATGCCGACCCCGCCCACGCTCGACGAGATCCGCTCGCAGTTCCCCGCGCTCGACGCCGGGACGGTGTACCTGGACAACGCGGGCGGGTCGCAGCTGCCCCGCTGCGTGATCGCGCAGGCGGCGCGCTGCCTGCGCGAGACGTACGCGCAGCTCGGGGGCGACTACGCCCCGTCGCTGGCGGCGTCGCAGAACCTGCGCCGGGCGCACGAGGTCGCGAAGGTCTTCGTGCACGCCTCGCCCCGGGAGTTTGCGCCCGCGGAGGAGACCAGCGGGAGCGTGATCATCGGGCATTCGAGCACGGCGTTGTGCCACCTGCTTGCGTCGTGCTACGCGTCCGCCGCGGACCGGGCGCGCCAGGCGGCGGCGGGGAGCGGGGCGTCGCGCCCGGTGCGCGACGAGGTGATCGTCGCGACCGCGGGGCACGAGGCGAACATCGGCCCGTGGCTGCGCCTGGCGGAGCGCGGCTGGAAGGTGACGCTCTGGCCGACGGAGATCGATGATGAGGGGCTGTGGCGCCCGCGCGTGGGGACGCTGGAGCGGCTGATTTCGGCGCGGACGCGGGTCGTCGCGTTCCCGCAGGTGTCGAACATCCTCGGGCAGGTGTGGGACGTGGCCGAGGTGTGCGAGGTGGTGCGCCGGCACGGCGCGCGCAGCGTGGTGGATGGCGTGGCGTTCGCGCCGCACGCCGCCCCGGACGTGCGGGCATACCGCTGCGATTGGTACGTCTACTCGTCGTACAAGGTCATGGGCCCGCACGCGGGCGTGCTGTACGGCTCGCACGAGGCGCTGGCGGAGCTCGACGGGCCCAACCACGAGTTCATCCCGCGCCACGACGTGCCCCGCGTCTACGAGGTGGGCGGGGTGGCGCACGAGGCGTGCGCGATGATCCTGGGGCTGTGGGAGTACGCGTGCTACATCGCGCGCCGGGACCCCTCGCAGGCGATCGAGCGCGAGGTCTTCGAGCGGGCGTTCGCGTACCTGGGTCGCCTCGAGCACGACCTCACCCGCCGCCTGCTCGACGGGCTCTCGACGGTGCCCCGCGTGCGCCTTGTGGGGTCGCCCGTCGCCGACGCCCGGCGGGTGAGCACGGTGAGCTTCACCGCGGCGGGCGCGACGTCGGCGTCGGTGGCGCGCTCGGCGAACCTGCGCGGGATCGGCATCCGCTTCGGCAGCTTCTACTCGCGCCGCCTGGCGATCGAGCTGGGCATCGACCCCGACGACGGCGTGGTCCGCATCAGCCCGCTGCACTACACGAGCCCGGGGGAGGTCGACCTCGCGCTCGACCATGTGCAGCGCGTGCTGTCCGCGGCGCCGGTGTCGCCGGGTGCGGCGACGAGCGTGACGACGCCGCGGTAGGCGAGGTTCGACCGCACGGCGTGGTGTTGACGCACCGACCGGGCGGGAGGTAGCGTGAGCGGGGCGAACGGGCGGACATCGCGAAGGGGGGCCGTAGGCATGCGCATGCTGGTGGCGATGGGCGTGGTGGTTGGGGCGGGGGTGGCGCTGGCGCAGTCGGATGTGCGGTGCGTGCCGCTGCCGGTGACGCCGACGGACGCGGCGCTGGACACGTCGCGGGGGGCGCTGGCGGTGGTGGACGGCGCGTCGATCACGCTGTTCCCCAAGGCGTTCCTCGATTCGGCGGCGGGCGCGACGGCGGTGGGGCCGGTGCGTCTGGACGGCAAGCCCCGGTGCGTGACGTTCGTCGCGCGTCCGGAGGGCGACGTGTTCGTCGTGGGGCTCGGCGAGCGCAGCTCCATGGTGGTGCTGGACGCGCAGACGCTGAAGGAGAAGGCGCCGGCCCTGGCGCTGCCGGGCGAGCAGGGCGTGACGGATCTGTCAACGCCCACGGCCGACGGGACCTTCTATGCGAGCGCGCGGCTTACGGACGGCAGCGCGAGCCTGGCGCGGGTGAACGGGCGCACGCTCCGCGTCGAGTCGCTGGTGCAGGCGGACAACTACCTGGGTGATTCGGCGATCGAAGCGTCCGCCGACGGCGCGTGGGTGTTCGCGTGGCGTGCCTCTGACACAACGCCGAACCCGACGGCGCTGCGCCTGGCGCCCGGCGAGGGCGAGCACGCGTGGCGGCTGAGCACGCAGCGACCGGAGCGGCGGGAGCGCGAGCCGGAGGGCGTGCCGGTGGTGGACGGCTGGGGGCAGTTCGTCGGCGCGGGAACGACCCTGTACGACGGGCAGTTGCAGGCGCCGGCGGGCGTGCTGCCGGGGCGTGCGGCGGCGGCCTTCCGCGATCGGCCGCTGGTTATCTGCGTGCAGGACGCGGTGGCGACGGCGGTTTCGGCGAACACGATGGAGACGCTCGGGCAGGCCGCGCTCCCCGCGGCGTGCGGGTGGGGAAGCGTTGAAGGGGGGCGTCGGCGTGGCTCGTCGGGGCAGGCGCGTGTGCTGGGGTTCGCGGACGCGTCGAACGATCGGGTGATTCTGGTGCAGGGGGCGAACGCGAGGGTCGTGCCGCTGGCGGCGATGAACGCGGCGAAGAAGGAGCCCGTGCTGGGCGTAGCGGTGGGCCCGACGGGATCGCTGGTGGCGGGGAAGGCGGCGACGATCGCGCTGACGCGCGCGGACGCGTCGGTGAAGGTGGAACTCACGGGCGCGCCGGAGGGCATGACGCTGTCGGGGTCGCAGATCCGCTGGACGCCCGGGCTGGACCAGGTGGGAGACCATGCGGTCACGCTGACGCTGCGCGCGGGCGCGGGTGTCCGGACACAGCAGTTCGAAGCCCGCGTGGTGCGTGACGGCGTGGACCTGCCGTTCGTGGCCAAGGCCGTGGCAATCAGCCCCGACGGCAGGCGGGCGGTGGCGTGGCGGTTCGAGCAGGACCACGGGCGGCGGGACGGGCCTTCGTCGCGCCTGTGCGTGGTGGACCTTGTCGCCCGGAAGGTGCTGGCGGAGACGTCGTTCGTGCAGGGGATCACGGCGGCGAGCGTGGACGGGACGTACGTGTACGTGGCGTTCAACGAGGGGAACGTGGTCGCGGCGCTCGACCTCGCGAACCTTGGGGAAAAGCACCGCGTGTTTCTCAAGCACGACGCGCGGACGATCACGCCGGTGGACGGGCGACTGGTGTTCGTCGAGGGCAACGGGCAGAGCACGGTGCTCGCGACGCCGGGGTTCGTCGAGGCCAAGGCCGGCGAACTCCCGCCCGGCGTGAGGCGGGAAGCCGATCACATGCGACGGTTCGGCCGGTTGGGCGAACAACTCGTGCGGCTGCCGGGCGGCTGGCTGTACGAGGGGGTGGTGTACGACGAGTCGATGAAGACGCCACGCCTGCTGACGAGCCTTGGTCGCGGCGGGGTGGTGCTGAGCGGCGAAGGACAGCGCGGCGGCCTGGGCGCGGAGTACGTGCCGGCGGCGTGGGGCCGGCGCGTCTCGGGCACGCAGATCTCGCTGCCCAACGGCGCGTCGAGCGTGGGCGGCAACTTCCAGGCGCAGGGGTCGGTGTTGCTAACCACCCGACCGGTCGTGGCATCGCTCGTGCTGGACCGGGCCGACGGATCAGGCCGCACCAAGGACCGCACGGTCCAGATCGTGCTGCGTGAACTGCTCACCGGCGCCGCGGGCCAGTCGCCGATCGTGCTGTCGAAGGAGGACCTGGGCCCCTTGAGCGGGTACGAGTCGCCTTCGTACGGCGGGTCCGTGATCGCGGCGGCGGGCGACCGGGTTGTCGCCATCGATCGGTCGCGGCTGTACGACGTGACCGTGACAGATGCGCAGTGCACCCACGCGGCCCCGCCGCTGGAGATCGTGCCCACGCAGAGCGCGTTCGTGCTCGGCAAGGACGGCGAGACACTCCTGCGGCATGAGACGCGCGGCGGGACGGCGCCGGTGGAGTTCGAGCTGCTCGGGGGCTATTCCTGGATGACGCTGGACTCGGCGAGCGGGACGATCCGCGTGGACAACCGTGCCGCGTTCGACCAGGCATCGCAGCAGGTGAAGTCGCAGATCGGCTACGCGGGGGGCATGGTCCCGATGCCCGAGGGGTCCGGGCGGATGGTCGATGAACGTCGCCGGCGGATCGACGAACTCGCCGGGCAGAACGCGGCGTTGTTCACGGCGGTGTCGGGCAAGTCGCCGGCGGGGATACCCGTCGTCGTGCAGGTGTCGCTCGCGGCGAAGGACCGTTCGTCGCAGACGGCGGGGATCGCGTACCAGGTGTTCATCGACGTGCCGGTCGAGCCGGTGCTCGCGCAGCTCGCCAAGGACCAGGAGGAGCAGCAGCGCCGGGAACTCGCGCAGCGGGCCGAATGGGAGGCGCGCGCGAAGGAGGAGCAGGCCCGGGCCGCGGCGGCGTCGGCGCCGGCGGCGGACGCGGGGCGCATCCAGGCGCTGGAGGATCGTGTGCGCGCGCTGGAGGCGAAGATCGACCTGCTGATGCAACTGCTGAAGGACAAGCCCGGCGCGACGCCTCGCTGACGCGCGATCCAAACTGATCGCCCGGCGCGGGCGTTCTTCGCCGGTACAGTGTGCGTCGGGCGGCGCGCCCGAGCTGCGGCGCGCCGCTGGGCGGGCGTGCCCCGGGGGCGTGGGGCCAGAGGAGCGGACGACGCGTGGAGCACCTGTTCTCGGCGCGCGGGGCATTCGACCACGTGGTGACGCGCTGGTGTCTGGGCGTGGTGGCGGGGGCGCTGCTGTTTACCCCCCTCGCGATCGTGACATTCCGCGGGATGGGCAAGATGTCGCCCCGCACGCGCGCGGACGTCTGGACGCGGTACCGCACGTGGCTGGTGATCGCGCCGGGCGCGCTCGTGCCGATCCTGGCGTGCGCGGCGACGGCGATGGGCCTGGTGCTGGTGCTCTCGCTGCTGTGCTTCCGCGAGTTCGCGCGGGCGACGGGGCTGTTCCGCGACCGGCTGCTCTCGGGCGCGGTGGCGTGCGCGATCGTCGCGACGGTCTTCGCGTGCGCGGACAACTGGTACGGGCTGTTCGTGGCGGTGCCGCCCCTCACGGTGGTGCTGATCGCGGGGCTGGGCGTGCTGGAGGACCGGCCCGAGGGGTACCTGCAGCGGGTCTCGCTGGCGTGCATGGCGTATCTGCTCTTCGGGGCGGGGCTGGCGCACCTGGCCTTCCTGGCGAACGACGCGGACTTCCGGCCCATCCTGTGCGCGCTCGTGCTGTGCGTGCAGGGCGGGGACATCCTGGCGTACGTCTGCGGGAAGCTGTTCGGCCGGCGCCGGGTCTTCCCGAACACCAGCCCGCGCAAGACGCTCGGCGGGCATCTGGGCGCGCTGCTGGCGGTGGCGCCGACGTTCGCCTTCCTGGCGCACCTGATCTGGCCCAACACGCCCCTGGACCGCACGGTGCTGCTGCTGGCGCTGGGGCTGCTGGTGGGGGCGGGTGCGCAGCTGGGCGACCTCGTGCTGAGCTCGATCAAGCGGGACCTGGGCGTCAAGGACCTCGCGACGAGCCTGCCCGGGCACGGCGGGTTCACCGACCGCTGCAACTCGCTTCTGCTCGTGGCGCCGGCGGCGTTCCACATGATCAACACGTTCGTCGACCTGGGCGCAGGACGCGCGGCGCGTGTCTTCACGTCGCACTAGGCTCATCGTCGTTCATGACGAAGCGCTGGACCTACTCGCCCGCGTCGGATCTCATGCTCCCGCCCGAGGAGCGCTGGCGGAGCGTGCGCCGCGAGCAGGGGCTGTTCTCGTGGCTTGGGCACCGGGCCAGCCTGGGCGTGCTGCGCGCGTACTTCGGGGTGTGCCACCGTCTGCGGGTGATCGGGGCCGAGCACCTCCCGCTCGCCCCGCCCTTCGTGGTGATCTCGAACCACGCCAGCCACCTCGACTCGCTGGCGCTCGCGTGCGTGCTGCCCCGCACGGCCCGGTCGTTCGCGTTCCCCATCGCCGCGGGCGATGCCTTCTTCAACAGCGTCCTCCTGAGTGCGCTCTCGGCCACGTTCATCAACGCGGTGCCGCTGTGGCGAAAGAAAGTGACGACGCACGCGATGGCCGATCTTCGCACGCGCCTGCTGGAAGGTCGCAGCGGGTTCATCCTGTTCCCCGAGGGCTCGCGCACGCGCGACGGGGGCGTGCAGGCCTTCCGGGCCGGGCTGGGGATGCTCGTCGCGGGCACGGGCGTGCCGGTGGTGCCGTGCTACATCGACGGGGCGTTCAGCGCGATGCCGCCGGGATCGCGCGTGCCGCGCCCGCGACGCCTCACGATCATCGTTGGCCCCGCGCTGCGGTTCGACGACGTGCCCGACGAGCGCGAGGGGTGGACGCGGATCGCCGAGCAGACGCGGGCGCGGGTCATGGCGCTGGCGGGGGCGTGCGGGGCGGATCGGCCGGAGCCTGCGCGCCCCGGATGAGCCCGACCACCTGTTCGGCGAGGGCGTTGGGCACGGGGATGCTGAGGTTGTACTGCGCGATGCGCCACCGCCGCTCGCCTCGGTCGTCGGTGCGGACGAGCACGCCCGAGCCGCGGCACGTGCCGAGCTTGGCGTTCTGCAGCATCTCGTCGAACCACGCGGTATCGCCCGAGGGCGAGACGGAGATGCGCCGGGCGGTGGCGACGTAGGTCCACGCGCTCTCGCGCTGGAAGTAGGGCAGGGCGAACGCGCGGAACTGGGGAAGCGTCCAGCGTTCGGTCGCGTCGGTGCCCAGGAAGACCGCGTCGGGCGCGAAGTGCTCGAAGTAGCGGACCTCGTCGGCCTTGGCGGCGGCGTCGTGGAAGTCGGTCAGCACGCCGTCCACGGCGCGCCGGGCGAGTTCGTGCGGGGCGATGACGCCCCGGCGCGATGGGCGCCTGGACTCGAGCGCGTCGTGCAGCGTGGGGCCGTCGAGGGCGAGCACGTGGGCCTGCCCCTCGAGCACGCGCAGGTCGCAGGACGCGCCGACCTCGCGCAGGCGTGCCGCCGCACGGCGGGCCTGGGGCAGCCAGAACTCCGCGTCGTCGGCGCCGACGAAGATCGTGACGGGCACGGTGCGCAGGCGATCAAGGCGGAGCAGGACGTCGTCGTTCGCGGGGGCCCCGGGCAGCACGGTGAGCGAGGCGAAGCGCCCGGGGTCTTCGGTCGCGGCGGTGAACGCGGCGAGCCCGCCCGCGCTCACGCCGGCGAGGTGCGCCAGGCCGTTCTCCCACCGGGTGATCGTCGCGACGTGGTCGAGCAGTTCGGCGAGCAGGCGGGGCTCGTCGGCCCAGGCGGCGCGGGCGGGAGCCGCGGGGCTGAGGAGGATCCACGAGCGACGGAACGCGTCGCCGCTCCAGTACAACTGCACGCCCCGGCGGACCATGGCCTCGTCGCCCTTGCCCGGGGGCAGCGCGACGACCATGGGCGACGGGCGGCGTTCGTCGGGCGACGTGGGCAGGCGGAGCAGAAAGCGGACGGTGCGCCCGTCGCGCGCGGTGAACTCGCGGAACTCGAGCGGGGCATCGGGCGGCGGGGGCGCGGGGTCCGACGGCGCGGGCGGTGTTGGCACGGGCGGCGCGGGGTCCGACGGCGCGGGCGACGCCGGTGGCTCAGAATCAGGCTGCGTGCGGGGCGTGATGCCCTGTGCCGCAACGATGGGCGAAAGGCACACGAGCGCGGCGAGCGGAACGAGCGGACCGATGAACGACGAGCGGCGGGCACGCGTCATGCGCGAGCGTACGCGGGCTATTGAGGATCCACCCGCGCGGGCGGCTCTGCGGTGGGCGGTTCTTCAACGGGCGCGTCACTCGCGGGCGCGTCGGGCTGGTCGGGGTCGCCGGTCTCGTCCGTCGGCGCTGGCTCCGCGGGCGGGTTGACTTGGAAGGGTATCGGCGGGGTCGGTGGCGGGGGAGGCGGCATCGCGGGCGAGTACGTCGTCGTCCCCGTCCCGCCCGGGTTTGCGGCATTGATCGTGTTCATCGCGGTGACGATGCCGTATGTCAGCCACCCGCCCCCGACGACGGCGAGCAGGATGGGGAGGGCGAGCACGGCGAGGGTGGCGCGCCCGCCGCTGATGCGGTGCCCGCGTGCGACCATGATGCACGCGGCGACAATCCACCAGATGACGAAGAGGAACCCGAAGTACATCCCCAAGCACGGGAGCGCGGTGAGAACGTTCGCCCCGCTGCTGTAGCAGAGGGCCTGGCAGGTGCGCTTGATGGGGTAGGGTGCGCCGCCGGTGATGCGGAGCGTGCCGTGGGTGCAGACGATCCAGAGCCCGAGGAACATGATGATGCCGACGATGGCCCCGAGGATGGTGGCACCCCCGCCGCCGGCGATGCCCGCGACGGCGTTCATGCTGGGACGTCCGCCGACGCCCGCGCCCATCACGAGGATGAACACGAAGAGCGGGGCGACGGAGACGAGGAGGAAAATGCTGGTGGTGACCGCGCCGAACACGAACCCGCTGGGCCCCTCCGCGGGAATCGCGTCCATGAGGCGTCCGGGCGTGACCATGGCGCGTCCGATGGTCTTGAACCACGCGCTGATGACGCCGTGGCGCCGGCGTTCGAGCCAGGGCATGTCGTCGGGGCGGGTCTGCTCCTCGCGCACGCCGGCGGTGGGGAGGAGCAGGCACTCGTCCATGGTGATGGGGCGTGCGCACGAGACGCAGGCGAACGAGTCGGGGACGAGGTGCCCGCGATCGCCCGTGCCGTAGTAGTCCTGGCCGCAGTGCGGGCAGCAGAAGCGGACGGCGTTGAGGGTGAAGTCAAAGTCGGAGGGTCGGAACGGCGTGCCGCACTCGGGGCATTCGCGCCCGCGCAGGTTCCAGAGGGGGTAGTCGCAGGACTTGCAGTTCATGCGAACCAGCGCTCGATGTCGCTCTTGATGCGCTCGCGGGAGAACCATGCGAGCAGGAATACGGGCAGGGACAGCGACCAGACCAGCGCGACGGCCACGGTGAGCATGCCGATCATGTCGACGAGCGCGGGGGGCGGGGCGCCGGGCTGGCCCTCGAGCGCCCGCATCTGCGACGTCTGGGCCAGATACGTGAGCCACACGCCCCACAGCGCCTCGGGGATCTTCAGGAGCGCGTACACGCGCAGCGTGCGGGCCGACGATCGCCGCCGGCGGACCAGCGCGGCCGATCCGACCAGGAGCAGCACCGACAGGCACAGCGCGACGAATGAATAGATCGCCGAGTGCAGCGCGTGCTCCTTGAACGCCGCCACGCCCTGCTCGCCCTGGGGCATGTATTCTGCGATGAAGTCCATCAGGAACGGCGCGATGATGCCCCACGCCGAGCCGAGGGCGCCCAGCGCGCCCAGCGCGATGCCGATGACCCCGAGCACCGTCGGCCAGACCGGCGGGCGGGGCGGGGCCCCGACCACGCCGGGGCGCACGGGGGGCGCCGCGGGGATGGGCGGCATGGCCGGGGGCGGGGGCTCGGACGGGTCGGGGGTCATGCTCAACTCGGGCGACAGTCTACACCGGACCGGTTGGGAAGCCGCGGGCCCGGCTTTCGGGTGATGGTCCCGGGTGGTCATATCGTTCCGCGCGGCGCGGCTGCGCTCTGGGAGTCATCATTCATGGGTCAACGCGTGATCGCGGCGGCGGTGTTCGCGAGTGTTCTGGCGGGCGGAGCGTCGTGGGCGCAGGACTCGACCCCGCCCGCAACGCCCCCGGCGCCCCCCACGAACCCTGCCGCTACCGAACCGGCGCCGGAGGCGCCCGCCGAGGATCCGTACAAGCCGAGCGTTGTAGAGGAGTTACGGAGCGAGGCGGCGGCGGTGCTGCCGAGCGTGCGCTGCGTGGATGTCCGGCGGTTTCTCATCGCGACGAGCTTCCTGCCCATCCCGGAAGATCGGGTGCTGCACTGGAGCCGCGAGACGCGCGCGGCGCTGACGCCCGAGGAGTTCGAACGCCTGGCGCCCGAGGCGCGTGAGACCTTCCAGCCGGTGACGTTCACGTCCAAGGACTACTACTACACGCGGTACGGCTCGCCCCTGGCGTATGCGAGGCCGCTGGAGCTCGCGTGCCAGTACTTCACGGGTCAGTCGCCCCTGCGGTCGCGTCGCGTGCTGGACTTCGGCTACGGCACGGTCGGGCACCTGCGCCTGCTGGCGAGCATCGGTGTGCACAGCGTGGGCGTCGATGTCGATCCGCGTCTGCCGGCGTTGTACAGCCGCCCGGAGGACACGGGCACGATCCCCGGGATCGTGCTGATGTCCGACACCTGCCCGGACGGGACGGTGTCGCTGGCGCACGGGCGCTGGCCGGCGGACGCGGAGGTGGCGGCGACGGTGGGCGGCGGGTTCGACCTCATCATGAGCAAGAACACGCTCAAGAACGGGTACATCAACCCGGAGCGCGAGGTCGACAAGCGGATGCTGGTGGACCTGGGCGTGCCGAACGAGGCGTTCGTCAAGGGCGTCGCCGACGCGCTGCTCCCCGGCGGGATCTTCCTGATCTACAACCTCAGCCCGGCGCAGAAGCAGAACCCCGACGAGTGGATCCCGTGGGCCGACGGGCGCTGCCCGTTCCCGCGCGAGATGCTCGCGGCGGCGGGGCTCGAGGTGCTGGTGTTCGACGCGAGCGACGACGAGGCGGCGCGGGCGCTGGGCAAGGCGCTGGGCTGGGACAAGGGACCGTCGCCGATGCACCTGGAGTCGGACCTGTTCGCGCTCTACACGGTGGCCCGCAAGGCGGCGACGCCGCCGGACGCCGCGGCGCCCGCGACGACCGTCGCGCCCTGATCGGGCATGAGCACGCGCAGCGCGAGGGGCGCGACGCCGAACGAGATGTCGAGCCCGCCCGGGGCGAGCTGGAGGCACTCGCCGTCGACCTGCACGGGGGCGTCGTCGAGGGTGCGCACGCGGACGGTGCTCGCCCGGACGTGGAGCACGTCGCGCCGATGCCGGCGGAGGCGCGCCTCGAGCAGGCGGACGCCCGCGCCCAGCGCGCTGGCGCAGGGCATGAACACGAGGTCGAGCAGCCCGTCGCGGGGGTCGGCGCGCCACGCCGGGTCGGCGCGGAGCGCGTACTGGCGCATGTTCGCGACGACCAGCAGGCCTCGTTCCGCGTCGCACAGCGTGCGACCGTCGGCCTCGATGGTGAGGCGCGGGAGCGCCGGGCGGAAGGTCTCGCGCATCACCGGCATGGCGTAGGACGCGTGCGAGATCGGGCCGTTGCGGACGGCGTGCAGACGCCGGATCACGCCCGCGTCGGGCCCGATGCTGCACATGATGGCGAAGGGAATCTCGGCCTCGGCGTGTCGGATGAGGCCCAGGTCAACGCGGTCGAAGACGCCCTTCTTGGCGGCCCGGGCGACGAACGCCCCGTCCGCACGCATGCCAAACTCGCGCGCGAAGAGGTTCTCGGTGCCCAGCGGGGCGTGGTGGATGCCGACCGATTCGTTCCGCAAGGCCGGGAGGAGCGAGTGGATCGTGCCGTCGCCCCCGGCGACGACCACCGCGTCGCCCCCGCCGGCCCAGGCCGAGCACGGGCCGTCGGTCGCGCAGAGGTCGGTCAGCACCGTGCACTCGTGCCCGGCGGTCCGCAGCGCGTGCGCGGTTTCCTCGAGCACGCGGGCGGCACGCCCACGCCCGGACTTCGGATTCCCCACCAGGACCACGCGCATGGACCCTGACGGTATCCAGTCCGGGGCCCGGCGGGTATCCTCCCCGGATGTCGCACCGACGCCTTCCCACCGACACCGACGACGGGCTCCTGCTGATCATCAGCGGGCCCAGCGGCGTGGGAAAAACCACCATCACCCGCGGCGTCGAGCGGTCGATCCCCGACGCGGTCTTCTCGGTCTCGTGGACGACCCGTGCCCCCACCCCCGCCGATGTCGAGGGCGTCGACTACCACTTTGTCTCCGACGACGCCTTCGAGCAGATGCGCCGCGAGGACGGGTTTCTCGAGTCCGCCGGGGTCTACGGCAAGAAGTACGGCACGCCCCGCGCGTGGGTCTTCGAGCAGCTCGCGCGCGGACGCGTCGTCATCCTCGAGATCGACGTGCAGGGCGCGATCCAGGTGAAGCAGCGCGTGGCCGACGCGTTCGCCGTGTTCATCCTGCCCCCCTCCGAGGACGTGCTCCTCTCGCGCCTCCGTGAACGCAAGCGCGAGGGCGAAGAGCAGATCCAGAAGCGGTTCGCGGCGGCGCGGCGCGAGATCGCCCAGGCCCGAGAGTCCGGCGTGTACAACGTCTTCGTCGTCAACGAACGCCTCGAGGAGGCGATCGGGCTCTGCCTGCGCCACGTGGATGAGGCCCGCGCCGCCCGGCGCGCCGGCGGCCCGTCCGCGGGGCATTCCCCCGCCTAGGTCCCCTGCAGGTTCCGGACGAAGCGCGGACGCTGCCACACGTGCAGCGTGCGCAGCGCGCCCAGGAACAGGCGCCGGTTGTCCTCTTCGCTCGCGTTGTCGCCCTTGGCAGCGTGGTCGGCGGCGAGCTCGCGCAGCCGGCGCTGCTGCGGGACGCTCAGGCGGATGCCGCGCGTCGCGTAGCGGTAGATGAGTTCGCCGGACTTGACGAGGCGCTGGAACGACCGTTCGACCTCGCGCCCGAAGGACTCGCCCCGGGCCGCCAGGATGATCTCGCCGCGTGCCGGCCGCCCGCCGTCGGGCTTGGGCTGCGCGCGCCGGTCGCGGACGAGCGAGCCCCAGTACTCGTCGAGCAGGCGCTCGAACTCGGCGCGTTCGGGCTCGGGCAGCACGCCCGCGATCTGGGCGCGCAGCGTGCCCTTGGCGCGCAGGGGCGCCAGCACCTCGTAGGCCTTGAGCCCGAGCATGAGCTTGTCGAGCCCGTCGTCCGTGCCCTCCGCGACGCTCAGCATCACGAGCAGGTCGATGTTCGTGCCCACCGCGTGGTCGAGCATCCGGGCCCGCTCGGCGAGCACGCCCGACGCCGCCTCCCACGCGGCGCGCTGCGCGGGGGTTGCGTCCGGGGCGGTGAGCCCGAGCGCGTCGAGGGCGGCCTCTTCCGGCGGACGGTCCGGCGCCCTGACGGATCCGTCGAACGCGCGCTCGACGAGCGAGAGGGCCGGGGCCAGACGCGGGGGGACGACCGGCCCGGAGAGCGGCGGACGCGCGTCGGGCTGTCGCCCGCCCGCGGCCTGGGCGCCGATCGCCAGCAGCACGCACGCGCCCGTCGCGATGATCGCCCGCATGGTGGACCTCCCAACGCCTGAAATCGTACCAGGGGGCGGGGGATCCGCGAGGGAAATCGACTACGATCGGCACGCCCGTGTCGCGAGCCGCCGCTGCCATCCAGAACGCCATCGCGCTCTTCGAGGGCGGGAAGGCCGAGCAGGCGAAGGCGACGCTCCGCCAGACGCTGCAGCGCGCGCCGCAGGACGCGCAGGCGAACAAGGTGCTGGCGATGATCCACGGCGCGCTGCACGAGGACGAGCAGGCGTACGTGTTCATCGCGCGGGCCGCCCTCGCGGCGCCGAACGACGCCGAGATCCAGTTCATGCTGGGCAACGTGTGCACGATCCTGCGCCGGTACAAGGACGGCGTGCGGGCGTACACCGCCGCGGCGAAGCTGAACCCCGCCAACCTGGAGGCGCACGACGGGCTGGGCAAGTGCCTCTTGGGGCTGGGCGAGTACGACCGCTCGATGGAGGCGTACGAGGCGGGGCTCAGGGTCGCGCCCGACAACCCGGACCTCTACTTCCGCATGGGCGTGTCGCTCGCGCTGATCGGGCGGATCGACGCGGCCCTGCGCGTCGCCGAGCGCGGGCTGGCGCGCATCCCCGGCGACGCCTCGCTGCTGGAGTTCCTCGCGTACTACCGCAACTTCGCCGACGGCGTCGACCCCATCGCGCACCGCGACGAGCACGCCGCGCTGGGGCGCACGCTGCCCGCCGCCCCCGCGGCGCCCTTCGCGAACGTGCGCGATCCGGAGCGTCCGCTGCGCGTGGCGTTCCTCTCGGCGGACTTCTACTTCCACGCGTGCGCGTTCTTCCTGCTGGGCCCGCTGCGCGAGTTCGACCGGGCCCGCCTTGTGCCGTACCTGTACGCGCTGCCCACGCGCGACGACGAGTTCACCGCGCGGTTCCGCACGCTGGGCGAGTGGCGCGACTGCAACGGGCGCACGCCCGACGAGATCGCCGCCATGATGCACGCCGACGCGATCGACGTGGTCGTCGAGTGCTGCGGCTGGACGGAACGCCGCGTGATGCACGCCGCGGCCCGGCGCCTGGCGCCCGTGCAGTGCACGTACCTGGGCTACCCGAACACGACGGGGCTGGCGAGCGTGGGGCACCGGCTCGTCGACGCCGTCACCGACCCCGCGCCGATCGCCGACGCGCACTGCACGGAGCGTCTCGCGCGGCTGCCGGGGTGCTTCCTGTGCTACCAGCCCCCGCCCGAGGCGCCGGCGCAGTTCGACCCCACGCCGCCGAGCGCGAGCCCCGGGGCAGCGGGTGTCACGTTCGGCTCGTTCAACCGCGTGATGAAGGTCGGCCCGACGGCCGTCGCGACGTGGGCCCGCATCCTGCGCGAGGTGCCCGGCAGCACGCTGCTGATCAAGATCCAGGTGGCGGCCGACGAGGTGGCCCCGGCGTTCGCCGCCCGCTTCGCGGAGCACGGCGTTGATCCCGCGCGCATCCGCAGCGCGCCGTGGTCGAAGAAGCCCGGCGAGCACTTCCCCAACTACCGCCTCATGGACATCGCGCTCGACAGCTTCCCGTACAACGGCACGACGACCACGTGCGAGTGCACGTGGATGGGCGTGCCCGTCGTGGCGCTCGCGGGCGACACCCACCGCGCCCGCGTCGGGGCGTCGCTGCTCGCGACGCTGGGCTCGCCCGAACTCATCGCCCCCACGCCCGACGAGTACGTGCGCATCGCGGTCGATCTGGCGCGCGATCCGGCGCGCCTGGCGGCGTACCACGCGACGTCTCGCCAGCGCATGGCCGCGTCGCCCTTGGTCGATGCGTCGGGCTTTGCGCGCCGGTTCGAGGGCACGCTGCGGGAGCTCTGGCGCGAGTGGTGCCGGAGCGGGGCCTAGCCGCATGCGCCCGACCGCACGAGCCGACGCCGCGAGGAGCCGGAAGCACCGCCGATGAGCCAGCCCGCGCCAGCCGCTTCCCGCGTGATCGACGCCGCCGCCCGCGCGTTCCAGGGCGGGGACGCCGCACGGGCGAAGGCCATCCTTGTCGAAGGGCTCAGGGCGTCGCCCCGCGACGGCGACCTGCTGCGCACGCTTGCGCGCGTGCACGCGCTGCTGGGCGAGCAGGCGGCGGGCGCCGACGTGCTCCGCCGGGCGGCGGGCGCGTACCCGGACGACGCCGCCCTGCAGCGCGACGCGGCGGACGCGCTCGTGCTCGCGGGCGCACCCGACGACGCGCTGGCGATCCTCGATCGAGCGCCGGCGCACGACGCGCTCGCGTTCGAATGCCGCGCACGCGCGATGTTGGCGCTCGATCGCCCCGAGGGCGTGCGGGCGGCGTTGGAAGGGATGACGCGGGCGGCGCCCGACGCGCCCGGCGCCCACTGCCGCGCGGGCGCGATGCACGCGCAACTGGGCCAGGCGCCCGAGGGCGTGGCGTTGCTGCGCCGGGCGCTGGGGCGACTGCCCGACGACCCCGACATCCTCGAGACGCTGTGCTACGTGATGAACTTCGACCCGGCGACCGACGCCGCCGAGCACGCGGCGCTGCACCGGCGCCTGGGCGAGGTCGTAACCGCGATGGGGCCGGGCGCCATCCTGCCGTTCGCGAACACGCGCGACCCCGAGCGCCCGCTGCGCGTGGGGTTCGTGTCGGGCGACCTGCGGTTCCACGCGTGCGCGTTCTTCCTGGCGGGGCTGGTGGCGTCGCTCGACCCCGCGCGGGCGCAGCCGATCCTCTACGCGAACAACGAGCCCGACGAGACGACGGCCAACCTCGCGTCGATCGCGCCGCTGCGCGAGATCCGCACGTTGCGCGACGACGATCTCGAAGACCTCGTGCGCGCCGACGGCGTCGACGTGCTCGTCGACTGCAACGGCTGGACCGGAGAGCACCGCCTGCGCGCGTTCGCCCGGCGGCTCGCGCCGGTGCAGTGCACGTACCTGGGCTACCCGAACACCACGGGCCTGCCCGCGATGGACGCGCGCCTGGTCGACGCCGTCACCGACCCGCCCGGCGCGGAGGCGCAGTGCAGCGAGCGCGTCGTGCGCCTGCCGGGCTGCTTCCTGTCGTACGCGGTGATGCCCGACGTGCCCGAGCCCGCGCCCAGCGCGTACCTGCGCGGGCACGCCGGGGCGCCGACGTTCGCGTGCTTCAACCGCGTCGCGAAGACCAACCCGCGCGTGCTGGGCCTGTGGGCGAGGGTGCTCGCGTCGCTGCCCGGCGCGCGCCTGCTCATGAAGACCGAGCCCACGCCCGGGCTCGACGCGCTCGTGCGCCGGGCGTGGACCAACGCGGGCGGCACGCCCGCCGCGCTGGTCTTCACGCCCTTCGAGCCCGACCCGCGTGCGCACCTGGCGGCGTACCACCACGCCGACGTCTCGCTCGACCCCTTCCCGTACGCGGGCACCACGAGCACCGTCGAGTCGCTGCTGATGGGCGTGCCCGTCGTCACGCGCGATGGGGGCACCCACCGGTCGCGGGTCGGCGCATCGCTGCTCGGCAGCGCGGGGCTGGCGGACCTGGTGGCGCCGGACGATGCGACGTACGTCGCCCGGGCCGCGGCGCTGGCGCAGGACCGCGCGCGCCTCGCGTCGCTGCGTCGCACGCTGCGCGACGCGGTGCGCCACGGGCCGATCGGCGACCACGCGGCCCACGCGCGCGGGTTCGAGGGCGCGCTGCGTGATCTCTGGCGCGCGTGGTGCGGGCGCGCCGGGCCGGGCGCGGCGCGCGCGTGGGGACAGGGCGCATGAGCCAGATCCTCGCGAAGGTGCAGCAGGCCGAGCAGTTGCTCCGCGACGGCAAGGCGCCCGAGGCGCTGGCGATCGCGCAGCGCCTGCTGCCCAAGGGACCGGGCGACCCCGGGCTGAACAGCCTGATGGCGTCGATCCTGCTGCGCATGGGGCGGTACGAGCAGGCGGAGTATTACGCGGGGCGCGCCCTGCAGGCCGAGCCCGCGAGCGCGCCGCTCATGGTCGCGCTCGCCACGGTGCTGCACGCGCGCCAGAAGCCGGCCGACGCGCTGGCGCTGCTGCGCCGGGCGGTCGAGACAGATCCCGACGATCCCGGCGCGTGCCTGGCGCTGGCGAACGCGCTGATGGACGGGCACGACTCGCCGGCGGCGGCGGCGCTGCTCGAGCGTGCGCTCGCCCGCCGCGCCGACCCGCAACTGAGCGTGTCGTACGCGGGCGCGCTGCTGACGATGGGCAAGATCGAAGAGACGGTCGCGTTCACGCGCGAGGCCATCCGGCTGTACCCCGACGAGCCGATGCTCGTCGCCGGGCTGCCCGTGGCGCTGACGTACCAGTACGGCGCCGACCCCGCGGAGATCGCGTCGACGCACCGGGCGTACGCCGCCCTGCTGCGCCGCCAGCGCCCGCCCGGGCTGCGCTTCGAGCACACGGCCCCGCGCGATCCGGAGAGGCGCCTGCGGGTGGGCGTCGTCTCGCCGGACCTGCGCCAGCACTCGGTCTCGTTCTTTGTCGAGCCCTTCTTCGAGCGTCACGACCGGTCGCGCATTGAACTGATCGCGTACTCGACGACGCGTTCGCCCGACCGCGTGACGAATCGCCTGCGCCCGCACGCGTCGCTGTGGCGCGACTGCCCGAACCTCACGGACATCGAGCTCGCGCGCCTCATGCACGCCGACCGGCTCGACATCGCCCTGGACCTCGCGGGGCACACGCTGGGCAACAACCTGCCGGCGTTCGCGCTCCGCCCCGCGCCCGTGCAGGCGACGTACTGCGGCTACCCCGACACCACGGGCCTGTCGGAGATCGACTACCGCATCGTCGATTCCCTCACCGACCCGCCCACGCCCGAGGTCGACGCGCACGCGGCCGAGCGGCTGTGCCGGCTCGACCCGTGCTTCCTGTGCTATCGCCCGCTGGAAGGTGCGCCCGCGCCATCGCGCGATGCCGCGTTTCCCGGGCCCGTCTTCGGCAGTTTCAACGCGAGCCGCAAGATCAACCGCGGACTCATCGCGCTGTGGACGCGCCTGCTGACGCGCGTGCCGGGTTCGACGCTGATCCTGAAGAGCTTCGACTTCGCGTCGCGCGGGGCGGCGGACCGCATCCGCGAGGAGTTCGTGCGCCTGGGCGTCGACGCCGCACGCCTCGCGTTCCTCGCGGCGACGCCGACGCTGGCCGACCACCTGGCGCTCTACGCGCGCATGGACGTCGCGCTCGACGCGTTCCCGTACCACGGCACGACGACGACGTGCGAGGCGCTCTGGATGGGCGTGCCGGTGGTGACGCTCGCGGGGCGCACGCACGCGGGGCGGGTGGGCGTGTCGCTGCTCACGAACGCGGGCGCGCCCGAGTTGATCGCGCACAGCGAAGACGCGTACGTCGACCTCGCTTCGTCGCTGGTGGCAGATGCCCCGCGGCTCGCGTCGTACCGATCCACGCTGCGCGAGAAGCTGCGCGGATCGCCCGTGTGCGACGCGGCCGCGTTCGCGGCACGCTTCGATGGGGCGCTGCGCGCGATGTGGCGGGGGTACTGCGCGGGGGCGTGAGAAGCGGGGCGGGTAGCGCAGGGCCGCAGGGCCGCAGGCATGCCCGCATGGCCACTACGCGGGTTGCAACGGCCTCAGGGAGCGAGTGTGCCGCGGAAACGAAAAGACCCCGGCTCGGGCGAGCCGGGGTCGTGGTGTGGTCGAGGCGGGCGGCTCAACGCCGGCCCGGGGTCAGCGGGTTACTCGCCCGAGGCGGGCGCGGGAGCGGCCGGGGCGGGCTGCTGCTGCCCCATGAAGAGCCAGAAGGGGAAGTCGGCGGCGCCGCCGGCCTGGGCGTTGTAGATGTACGAGGCGTCGAGCGCCTTGGTGATGCGGAGCTTGAGTTCCGAGAGGTGCGCCTTGGTGTAGGGATCGATGTTCGAGTCGCCCTTGTCGAGCGTCTTGGTGACCTTGGACTGGATCTCGCGGAGCTTGTCGGTGGCGAGGTTGGCGATGGCCTTGTTGGCGACGTTGTACCCCGAGTCGAGCGTGAGGTCGATGAGGCGTTCGGCGTGCTCGCGCTGCAGGGCGCGCCGGAGGCTGGAGATCATCGGCTTGCGGGGGGTGTACTTCTGCGTCACGCCCTTGTCGAGCTCGGTCCACACCGCGTCGCTGACGGTGTTCAGCAGTTCGGGGAGGGTGAGTTGGTCCTGGTCGGCGGGGGTGAAGAACTCGTTGTCGTACACGCGCCGGAGCTTGCCGGGGTTCATGAGCTGCGTGAGCACGCTCGCCTGGATGCCCGAGATGCGGTCGTGCACCGCCCAGGCGGGGTCGGCGCTGGCGTTCTCGTCCTTGTTCACCACCATCTTCGTGAGCAGCTCGGGCGTGAGCCCGAACGCCTCGTCGCGGAAGGTGTAGTCGATGACGAACTCCAGCGCGTCGCGCTGCGCCCCGGCCGAGACGGGCTCCAGCGGCGGGCGCGCGTCCTTGTCGCCCTTGCGATCGCGGTTCACGTGCGCCCCGCCGATCCAGTTCGCCATGATGTTCACGGCGGTGCTCTGCGTGTTGAGCGTGATCTCGTACCCGCGACGGGCCTTGCTCCACGGCTCCCCGTCCTTGACGAACGAGTCGAGGATCCGCCCGCGCGAGTACTCGGCCAGCCTGAGCAGGTTCTTGGCGTAGGTGAGCGGGTCCTTGCCGAAGTCGTACCGGCGGGCCAGCGGGTCGGGCCCGCCCGTGTCCTCGTCCGTCAGGTACTCGTGCCCGGGCTCGCCCACGCGCTTCAGCACGTCCTTGGTGTCGCCCAGGGTGTAGCCGTACTCGATCGCCCACATGTCGTACTTGCCCACGCCGATCATGTGGTGGTCGCCCTGGACGAGCTTGTCGTCCATGTTGATGTTCACGGGCGTGTAGTCCATCACCGACGCGATGTAGGGCTTGCCCTTCATCGCCTCGCTGTTGATCTCGGCGAAGGTGTACTGCGCGGACGCCTTGAAGTTGTGGCGCAGGCCCAGCGTGTGCCCGACCTCGTGCACCGTCAGGTGCGCCAGCGCCGGCCCGACGAACCACTCGGGGATCCCGTCCAGGCGGTCGGGCTCGTCCTTCTTGTCCTTCTTGTCGGCCTTGTCGCCGTCCTTCCCGCCGCTGGGCGGGTCGTCGAGCAGCCCGGCGACGTCGAGGTACAGGCCCATGACGGCCATGTCGCGCGCCATGCCCTCGCTCGCCATGCACAGCCCGTAGCGGGGGCCCAGGACGTCGCTGATCGCCCGCAGTTCGGGCGAGTTCGACACGCTGACGTCGGTCATGGGCACGCCCGCCCCGCCGTACGCCGTCACGCCCCGGCGGGCGCGGTCCATCAGGCGTTCGTGCATGATGCGCTCACGCTGCGAGGGGGGCGCCAGGCGGACGCGCGGGTCCCACTGGGGGCGGCTCTCGAGCCACGCGAGCGTCTCGGGGCTCATGCCCTCCATCGCGATGCTCGGGGCGTACTCGTTGGCCTGGTACCAGAAGTGCCGGATCCAGCCGTCTGTCAGCACGATGTCGGCGTCGAGGATCTGCCCGGTGATCGGGTGGGCGCGGCTCGGCCCGATGGCCGTCCCGATGTCGTTGCTCAGCCAGCGGATGAAGTTGTACCGCACGTCCTCGGGGTCCTTGTCCATGTGGGCCCCGGTCGTCTTGTCCTGGTAGTACACCTCGACGGCGTCGCGGATGCCGACCTTCTCGAACGCCGCGTTCCAGTACAGCGTGCCGTCCTTCACCCAGCGCCGGTACCGCGTCGGCACGGTGTGCTCGACGTAGTAGATGATGGGTTCCTTGGGCGGGCTGAGCTTGAGGTTGGGATCGGCCTTCTCGAGCTTCCAGCGGTTGATGTAGCGGGTGCTGACCTTGTCGTCCTGGAACTTGCCCAGGTCGCGGTACTCGGTCGTGAAGTACCCGACGCGCTCGTCGGCGGCGCGGGGCTTGTACTCCGGGTCGTCCTTGATGAGCGAGATCGAGTAGTGGAAGCTCTTGAGGCGTCCGCCCGCCGCGGGCGCCGTGAACGTCACCTCGACGTTCTCCGGGAAGGCCTTCACCGAGTCGAGCGTGACGAGGCGCGAGTTGAGGCCCTGCGCCATGGCGCCGTAGAACGTCGTCGCGTTCTGCACGAGCAGCTCGTCCAGGTCGATCACCGGCTGCCCGCTCGGGCCCATCGCCACGATCGGCACGTCGATGATCACGCGATCCACGAAGTGGTTCTTGATCGAGTCCTTGCTCTCCTTGTCGCCCGTGGAGCGCACCTCGACGTTGGGCATCACCAGCGCCATGCGCTTGTCGAAGCGCTTCCAGTACACGTACATGTCCTGGGCCTGCAGCCCGGCGAAGACCTCGCCGGTCGGCACGGTCATCGCGATGAAGTGGCGCTGGCTCGACCAGTTGCGCGGGAGTTCGGCGAGCATCTGCCCGTCCTTGTCGCGCTTCCACACGCCGTACAGGCTCGACTCGCCCCCGGCGGTCGAGACCACCTGCGAGTAGTCCTTGGACACCTCGGCCCAGGGCTTGAAGTCGTCCTTTTTCTCGGTGCCCTCCTGGGCGAGCACGCCCCCGGCACACCCGCACACCGCGGTCATCGCGGCGGCCAACGTCCACGCTCGGCGCATCGTCATGGCACGACTCCTGAATAGGCCGGTCAGGGCCTCCGTCCAGATGTCCGCACGCGCCGTTCGTCCGCGCGAGCGAAACCGTCCCCGAAGCCCCGACGCACGGGGCCCGAACAGGGACACTCTACACCATGATGCCCGGCGTGGCGATCCCCGTCGAGGGCGCTCGCCCGATTCGCCCGTCCGCCCGGCGCCTCAGATGGCCGGCACAAGGACCTCGGGTGGCGGGACGCCGATGAGCCCGAGGTGCCGGGCGGCCATCAGCGCCGCCACGCACGCGCCGAAGGCGCCCGCCGCCGCGAGGAACCCCCGGTCGCGGATGACCATCTCGGTCGGGTCGTCGTACGTGCCGCGCTCCAGCAGCACGATCGCGCGCAGCAGCCCGTAGGTTGCCGGCAGGATGGTGACCCACAGCAGGTTGAACCCGAACGTGTACTTGGCGTCCTGCGAGAGCACGTACCCGGCGTACGCCACGAGCGCGACGACGCCCGTCACGACCACCGCGAGGCGGAGCATGTCGTCGGTGTACCCGGCCTGCACCTTCCGGGCCGCCGCCGCCGCCTCACCCCCCATCGATCGCCGCTCGCCGAGGCGCTTCCCGAACGCGAGGAACATGGCGATGAAGAACGTGACGTTGAGCAGCCACGTCGTGGGCGAGATGCCCACCGCCGCGCACCCGCCCAGCACGCGGATGACGAATCCCATGGAAAGGCACACGACGTCGGCGATCACGCGGTGCTTGAGCCACAGCGAGTAGGCCATGACGTTCGCGACGTACACGACGACCGCCGCCCCGGTCCAGAACCGGAACGCCGCCGGCACGAACACCAGGCAGACGAGCGCCAGGGCCGCCAGCACCCCCGCGCCGGCGAGCGCGGCCCCCGGCGCGATCGCCCCGCTCGCCACCGGGCGTCGGCGCTTGCGCGGGTGCATGCGGTCGTGCGGCGCGTCGAGCACGTCGTTCACGATGTACGAGGCGCTGGACGCGAGCGAGAACGCGCCCGCCGCGGCCCCCGCGGCCCACAGGAGCGCCGAATCCCGGATGTTACCGTCGGCGTAGGCGAACACCGGACCGACCACGACGAACGCGCTCTTGGCCCACTGATGAGGACGGGCGAGCTTGATCCAGGCGCGCAGGCCCCCCCGCGGGGGCGCATCGGCGGTCGGGTCGTGCGCCGGGCGTGCCAGCGGGTCGATCTGCGTCATGCCCGCACCGCCTCGCCCCGGGCCGCCGTCACGTCCGCGGGCGCGTTGATGCCCGCGGGCGCTTGCGATTCGGGCGTCAGGAACGCCATGTACTGCAACCGGCCGCCGAACACGAGGTTCCAGCCCGGCGGGTAGAGGTCCATGCGGTGCAGTTCGCGCTCCGCCCGCAGCCCGGAGCGGCGTGCCCGCTCGGTCCAGCCGGCCCGCGACGGGTATTCGTACAGGCACGGCACGCCGTACGGCGCGTTCGCCGCCCAGTCCATGAACGACACTCGCGCCTGGGAGAACCACCCCTCGACGCGATGGTCCTTGACGATGACGAGCCGCCCCGCCACCCGCGCACACTCGCGCAGGAGCGCCTCGGGCGCGCGCTCGTGGTGCAGCACGTCGGCGACGATGAGCACGTCGTACGCGCGGGCGGCGAACGGGATGGCCCCGCCGTCGTACGCATGCACGGCGATCGGCTCGTTCCCCCGGCGGACGCGTTCCAGACCCTCGACCACCAGCCCGGGCGGCGCGCCCGGGGCGTCGAGCAGCGCCCGCCCCAGCGTGCCGTTCCCGCACCCGACGTCGAGCACGCGGTCGTTCGGGCGCAGGGCGGGGAGAATCTCCCGCACGAGCACCTCGAGCCGTCGGCGGTAGACCGGCGCGTGCATCGCTCGCATGAGTCGGCCCAGCATCAGCGCTCCGCGCCTCCCGTGGTGTTCCTTCCGCCGCCCGCTTCCAGTCACCGACCCCCGATCGCCGACAGTTGCACCGGCCCGCCGATGTCATCGACCCCGACCAACCCGACGCCCGATGCTTCGACCCCGGACAAACGTCTATCGGACGTCCGGTCCGGTCACTCTACCCCGCTCCGGGCGGCGGGGTTCGGCGTTGCCCTCGCCGCGGCGGCCTGCTGGCCCCTGGTCCTCTCGCAGTCCATGCGCGGGCGCGGTGCCAGCGACCAGGTGAACTACCACGAGAAGGTCATCCGAACATTCGCCGAGCAACTCCCCGCGCCGGACTTCTCGGACTACCTCTCCGCCACCACGCCCGGCTACCACGTCCTGCTCGCCGGCGTCGCGCGCGTGCTCTCCGACGGGCGGGTCGCGCTCCAACTCGCCGGCTCGCTGTTCACGCTGGGGCTCGTCGCGCTCGTCGCCGGGTGCGGCGCCTCGTGGACGGGCAGTGCCCGCCGGGGCGTGCTGCTCGCGCTCCCGCTGGTCTGCTCGCTCTACGTCGTGAGCGCGGGCGTCTGGCTGCTCCCCGACAACGCGGCGTGGCTGTGCGTCGCAGCACTGCTCGCCCTGCTGCTGCGTTCGGGGTCGCGCGGCACGATCATCGCCGCCGGTGCGGTGCTCGTCGCGCTCGTGATGTTCCGTCAGATCCACGTGTGGGCGGCGGGGGTTGTCTGGGCCGCGGCGTGGGTCTCGGGTTCGCTTGTTCGCGCCGGCACGCCGGCCCCGGCGGATGAACGTGCGGCGTTGTTCCACCCGGCCGACCTGCTGCCGGAGCGTGCGCGTGCGTGGCTGGGGCGCGTCGCGCTGGGGTTCGGGGCCACCGTGCCGGCGGCCGCGCTGCTCGGGTGGTTCTACCAACTGTGGGGCGGGCATCTGACGCCCCCGACGTTCGTGGGGTGGTATTCGCCGGGCATCCAGTGGGCGACGCCGGCGTTCGTGCTGTCGCTGGTGGGGATCGTGGGCGTGTTCCACGCGGGCTGGCTCTGGCCGCTGGCGGGGCACGCGTGGCGCGCGCACCGCGTCGCGCTGGTCGTGGCGGTCGGGCTGGGCGTGCTGGCGGCGGGGATCCCCGAGACCACGTACAGCTTCGAGGCCGGACGGTTCTCCGGCATCTGGACGGGCGTTCGCGCGGGGCCGGTGCTGGGCGGGCGCACGTCGGTCGTGCTGCTCGCGCTCGCGCCGCTGGGGGCGGCGTGCGTCGTCTTGTGGCTGGGCGGGATGGACCGGCGACGGCGCTGGATCATGCTCGCGGCCCTGGCGGGGTTCGCGGCGGCCCAGTGCGCGAGCGAGCAGTTGTGGCAGCGGTACCACGAGCCGTTCGTGCTCATCTGGTGCGCGTTCGCCGTGGCGCTGTCCAACGGGGCGCCCGCCGGCACGTTGCCGGCGTCATCGAGATTCGATCGGCCAATGGGCGCGGCCCGGGTGCTCGGGCCGCTGACGCTCGCGGGGCTGCTGGGGCTGGTGACGCTGCTGTCGCTGGCGAAGGGGGCGCCGGCGACGGACCACGGGTTCACGCCCGGGAACATCGAGCCGCCGCCGGACGCGGGCGCGTCGGCGGATCCGGCCGGTGGAGGTCAAACACCCGTCTACGATGGCCGACAATCGACACTTGAGGGTGGGCCGGTGGGCCCCGGGTCCGAGAACCGCGCACCGTGAGGGCGCCGGAGAGGAAGTTTCCGCCATGACGACGACGCGGCGTGCGCTGATCACGGGCATCACCGGGCAGGACGGGTCGTACCTGGCCGAGTTCCTGCTCGCCAAGGGGTACGAGGTGCACGGGATCATCCGTCGCTCGTCGTCGTTCAACACGGCGCGGATCGACCCGATCTACCAAGACCCGCACTACTCGGCGGCGCGGCTGCGCCTGCACTACGGCGACCTGTGCGACGCGAGCGTGCTGGCGGACCTGATGCGCAAGGTGCGTCCGCACGAGGTGTACAACCTGGGCGCGCAGAGCCACGTGCGGGTGTCGTTCGACATGCCCCTGTTCACCGCCGACACGGTGGCGATGGGGGCGATGCGCTGCCTGGAGGCGATCCGCGAGTTCCAGCAGGAGTCGGGGCAGCAGGTGCGGTTCTACCAGGCGAGCAGCTCGGAGCAGTTCGGCAAGGTGATCGAGACGCCGCAGACCGAGACGACGCCGTTCTACCCGCGCTCGCCTTATGCGTGCGCGAAGGTGATGGCGCACTGGGCGACGGTGAACTACCGCGAGAGCTACGACCTGCACGCGTCGTGCGGGATTTTGTTCAACCACGAGTCGCCCCGGCGGGGCGAGACGTTCGTGACGCGGAAGATCACCCGGGCGGTCGGGCGGATCAAGATGGGCCTGCAGGACAAGGTGCACCTGGGCAACCTCGACAGCAAGCGCGACTGGGGCTTCGCGGGCGACTACGTCAAGGCGATGTGGCTGATGCTGCAGCAGGACAAGCCCGACGACTACGTGATCGCGACGAACCAGACGTGGTCGGTGCGCGACTTCGCCGAGAAGGCCTTCGCCCACGCGGGGATGGACTACCGCGACTTCGTCGCCTTCGACCCGCGCTACCTGCGCCCCGCGGAGGTCGACCTGCTGCTGGGCGACTATGCCAAGGCCAAAGGCAAGCTCGGCTGGGTGCCGACGACCAGCTTCGACGACCTCGTGAAGATGATGGTCGAGCACGACATGGAACTGGCGCAGCGCGAGAAGACCCTGCGCGACGCCGGGCACAAGCTCTCCGACCGACGGCACGAGTAGCCGGTCAGTTCGCCGCCTCCACATCCACCACCTGCGCCAGGTGGCGGCTCACGCCCAGGTCCGCCGTCAGAAACCGTGCCGCTCGCAGGCGTGGCCCGACGAAGACGTGGTCGATCGCGACCACCGGCAGCGGGCGCGGGTACGTCACCCCCGGGCCCAGCCCCGCCTGGTCGTGCGCGTGCGTGAGCCCCGCGCCCAGGTGCCGCAGCGAGCGGCTGCCGCGCGGGGTGTTGAGATCGCCGACCACCAAATCCGGCGGCGGGAACCCGGCCGCGGGCTCGGCCCCGTCGACCGTCAGGCCCCCGCCCGGCAGCAGCGGGCCCAGCCGCAGCGTCTGCTCGGGCACGTCCAGCCCGTCGTCGGATCGGCGCAGCACGGGCCCCCGGAACGCGTCGATCGCCCGGCGCGCCTCGCGCAGCATGCGCTCGCGATGGATCCACATGTCCGACGGCAGGTCGACGAACCAGATCGTCAGCGGCGCGGGGGGGGCAACGGCGTCAAACGCGCCCGGCGTGTTGCCCGTCAGCGCGGGCGCGTCGAGCTGCACGAACAGCGCCTCGCCGCCCGAGGCCGACGTGCGCGGCGCCTTCCACCACGACGGCCGCCCCGGCTCGGGCGCCACCCGCAGCCCCGTCCAGCCGAACCGCCGGATGGGAAAGCGGCTCACGACGACCAGCATGCCCTGGCGCAGCGCGTAGGTGCGGTCGCCCATGCCGGCGTGGAGCGCGCTCCAGTCGGCGTGCGGGTGCGGGTTCGAGACCAGCACGACGTCCGGGTCGTGCTCGAGCAGGCGCGCGTGGAACGCCGACATGCGCTCCCACGACGGGTTCCACACCAGCACGCGCGCCCCGCGTGGGCTGGTCGCGTGCGTCACGAACCCACGCGGCACGCGCCACTCGACCACGACCATCCACGCGAGCCCCGCCGCGATGACGAGCGCGAACGCGTACAGGCCCCACGCCCGTCTCCGGCGCGGCCTGCCTGTGGCACGTTCCCAGCGCGAGCCGGCCCGCCGGGCGAAGCCCCACACGCCCCACAGCACGCCCGCCCCGCCGAGGCTGGCCCACGTCGGCACCCACGCCGCGTACTGCGACCAGTGGGCGCGGTCGCTCAGCAGGGCCCCGATCGCCCACACGAGCACCGACACGGCGCACCCCAGCGCGCCGAGCGCGCCGACGGCGCGCCGCAGGGCCCCACCGCCCCGCCCGCGGGACGGAGGCGCGCCGTCTGGCTGCGTCGCATCGTCGCTCACGTTGGCGCGCTCCGCAGGCGCAGCAGGCGCTCGGCATGCCCGCGCAGGCGGGCGGGGACGAGCGCGAGCGCTTCGCGCACGTGCCCGGCCAGCAGCACGCGCGCGACGAGCGTGAACGACGCGCCAAAGACGCTCCCGACGATGACAAGCCGCACGCACTCGAACACGTACCGGCGGAGGCCCTCGGGCACGAGCGACGGGACGACGCCGACGCCCAGCCCGGCGAGGCGCGAGTCCACCCACCAGGCGAGCGCGCCGCAGGCGACGGCCGCGGCCCAGCCGGGCAGCGCGCTGGCGAGCGTGTCGGAGATCGGCACGCCGATGCGGCGCAGCGTGACGAGCGCGTACGCGACGCCGCTGAGCGCGGTGAACCCGCCGGCCCACGCGGCGATGCCCGCGGGCGTGCCGTGCATCGCCGCCCCGCCCGCGGCGGCGACGAGCCCGGCGAGCCCGGTGAGCGTGAGCCCGATGGCCCACGACCGGAACCGCCCGCGCGCCTGCTGCACGGAGAGGGGGACGGCGAGCAGCACCGCGAAGGCGTACGTCGCGCCCTGGATGAGCACGGCGGTGACGCTCTCGCTCTTCTTGCCCGCGAAGAGCAGCGCCTCGATGGCGGGGAACGTGACGCCCAGCCCCACGCTCATCGGGGCCGCCAGGAGCATGACCTGACGCAGCGCCCGCGCCGAGGCCTGCGCGAGGCGCGCCGGCTCGTTGGCGATCTTCGCGAGCGCCGGGAAGAGCACGGCGTTGAGGTTGCTGGAGAGCAGGATCCCCACCTGCACGACGATCTGAAAGGCGAAGAAGTAGGCGCCGACGATCTCGGTCTCGACGAAGGGCTTGACGGAGAGATTCCCGCCCCAGTTGATGACCGAGACGCCCAGCGCGCCCAGCATGATCCACGCGCTCGCGCCGATCATCGCGGGCCAGCGCGACGCGTGCGCGGGGCGGGTCCAGAGGCGCTCGCGCGTGATGCGCCATGACAGCGCCCATTCGAGCAGCGCGCACGCCAGCAGCGGGAGCACGAAGGCCAAGGGCCCCACGCCCAGGAGCGCGAGGATGATCGCGCCGCCGAAGCGGACCACGCCGCTGGCGCCCATGATGTACCCGACCTCGCGGAAGCGCAGGTCGATCGAGAGCCTGGCCTGCATGATGACGCCGGGCGTGCTGAGGGGGAGCGAGGCGGCGATCACGAGCATGAGGGGCGTGGCCTCGGGCTCGGCGACCGCGCGCGCGATGAGCGGGGCGGCGAGCGCGAGCGCCCCGCCGCAGGCGAGGTTGAAGGCGAGCGCGAGCCAGAAGACCGGCCCGATGAGCGTCTCGTACTCCTTCTGGCGCTGCATCAGGAGGTGGCGCACGCCCCCGTCACGGAACGTGCCGGCGATGGCGGCGGCGGACATCGCCAGGGCGTAGATGCCCCAGGCGTGGTCGTCGAGGAGGCGTCCGAGGATGATGGTGGCGCCGAGGCTGGCGGCCCGGGTGATGCCGGTGTTGACGACCATCCAGAACGAGCCGTGCGCTACCGCGCGCCCCATCGCGGGGGCCGGCGCCTCAGGCGCGGGGGCCGAACAGGATGTTCCCGTAGTCATACCGCTCCCGGGGCGTGTGCGGGACAAGCCGGTCGCCGGCGAGCTCGAACGCGTCGTACCCGCGCGCGAGCATGTGGTCGACCACGCGCCGGCTCTCGCGATCGCCGGCCTGCGTGCCCACGTCCCCCACCTCCAGCGTGAGCGCCGGACGCTTCTCGGCGAGCAGACGCTCCATCCCGCGCAGCACGTCGAGCTCCGCGCCCTCCGTGTCGATCTTCAGGAAGTCGGGCGCCACGCCCGTCTCGGCGACGTACGAATCCAGCGAGCGGGCCCGGACCTTCACCTCGCGCACCCGCGCACGCGCCAGCTCGGCCTGCGTCAGCTTGCTCGCCCCCAGCGAGTTGAACGCGCTGAACTCGACCCCGAAATCCCGGAACGTCATCTCGCTGTCCTCGCGCCACACCGCGACGTTGTTCGCCCGCGCGTGCGCCAGCGGGGCCAGGTTCTTCGACACCACCTCGTACGTGCTGGGCGTGGGCTCGAAGGCGTGCACCTGCCCGCTCGGGCCCACCAGGTGCGAGGCCAGCAGCGAGAAGTACCCGAAGTGCGACCCCACGTCGAAGAACACCATCCCCGGGCGCAGCACCAGCGCGAAGACCTTCGTCAGGTCGTCCTCGAAGAACCCGTACCGCATGATCGTCAGCGACACGCGGTCCGGAACCACGACGTGCATCGGCGCGCCCCAGAACGTCGTCGCCAGCGTGGGGTAGGCCCGGCCCCGGGCGCGGCACCAGCGCTCCATCACCTTCGACACCAGCGTCGGCGCGGGGCGCGACAGCACCTTCTGGATCGCCGAGCCCGTCGCCAGCTTCGCACGCTGGTCCAGCAGGCGCAGCTCGGCCGGGGTCAGGGCCATCGAGGACTGGTCGCGGACGCTCGGCATCGCGTTGGACATCTAGGCCGCCCCCCCGGCGCGCAGCGGGCTGTCGCCCCGCACGAACAGCACGTCCATCTGCAGGAGCGCGTCGTCGGAGGCCCGGCGCAGCAGCCCCAGCACGTCGAACCACACAAACCCGCGCGCGTGCATGAACTCCACCACGTCGCGCACGATCGGCAACCCCGGGTGGAACGGGATGAAGCTCACCTCGAGCAGCAGCGCCTGCGCGCCGCGCATCGCCGCCTCGCCCCCGGACAGCACTTCCAGCTCGTAGCCCTGCACGTCGAGCTTGACGAACTGCGGCGCCGGGATGTCGCCCGAGGCGATCAGTTCGTCGAGCACGAGCATCTCGGCGGTCGTCTTGACGCCCCGGGCGCTGTCGTCGAGCAGGCTCGTCTGCGTGTCGTTGTCGAAGTACTCCACCGTGCCGCGCGCGCGACCCAGGAAGCACCGGCGGTAGTCGAACCCGGGCACGTCGCGCTTCGTCGCGTCGAGGTGGGGCACCTCGCGGGCGTTGGGCTCGAAGCCCACGATCCTCGCCTGCGGCCAGATCTCGTGCGCCATCCGCGACCACTCGCCCGTCGCCGCCCCCACGTCGTAGATCACCCCCGGCGCGAACCCCCGCGACGCCAGGTGGCGCAGGCGCACCGGCATGTCGAGGTGGCGCAGCGTCGGGATGAACGCCTTGGCCGATTCCTTCAGCCCCTTGCGCACGCCCATGGGGAGCGCGGCGTTCAGCACCTTGTGGAGTTTGCGGCTCATGCGTCTCGTGGGGCGTCTGGTAAGGCGTCTGGTCGTGCGTGCGAGGCCAGCGTCCGAGAATCCCGTGCCTTCAAGGCTACACCGACACGACGTCCGGAACCCGAAAAATGTTCATCGGCCGACTACGCCCGCGTGTTCGCGTCGGCCGGGGCCTGCGCGGCGGTTTCCATCACCCAGGCCCAGTCGCGCAGGTTCTGCACCGGCGGGAGGTTCAGCCGCTCGCGCAGTCGGCGCGTGAAGCACGCCCCGAAGTTGTCCGGGCGGTGGAACTCGACGAACCGCCGCCCGCGCTCGGGAAGCCGGAACTGCGGGGCCGCCTCCATCGACCGGCGGATCGCGCTCCCGAACGCGGCGTTGTCCATCACGTCGCACGTCCAGCCGAGCCCGAATCGCGTGATGGCGTCGCCCACCCACCCGTGATCGGTGCCGAGGCTGGGCCTGCCCTGCCCGGCGGCGTGGATGACGATCGACGAACTCCCGCTGTGCCCCGCGCCGGGCGGGTAGGGCGTGCACACGACGTCCAATGCCGCCACGCCCAGGCGCAGTTCCTCGTCGCTGATGTACCGCGCGAGACAGACGATCCGCCCATCGCGCACCGCCCCGGCCGCGTCGCCCGCCAGCAGGTCCTTGATCGCCTGTTCCTGCTTGCCCGCGAGGAGCAGCCGGTTCGACGGGCCCAGGTCGGCCTTCAGGAACGCGCGGATCAGGAGGTCGATCCCCTTGCGACGATCCTGGTACCCCACGCACCCGACGTACCGCCCGTCCTCGGGAATGCCCAGCGAGCGCCGAGCGTCGGCGTGCGCGGGCGGGTCGAACGGCTCGACGGGGTCGGGGATGAGCCGCACCCGGCGCGCGAGCGAGGGCGCTCGGCGCTCGAGGGCTCGCACGACGATCGGGTCCATGTGATGGATCACGCGGAAGGGAGCGGCGGCGGTGAGCGCGAGCCACGCGCGCGGGCGCAGGGCCGCCTTGAGCCCGCCGCCCTGCTCGTACGCGAAACTGCCCCGCATCATCAGGCCCTCGATCTCGCACCCGCGGGGAACGGAGAACCGCCCCGTGAGGCGGCGCATGCCGACGGTCTGGATCGTGCCGTCGGCGTAGGGCATCAGGATGTGGTCGGCCTTGAGGTCGTGCGCGACGCGGCGCAGGTGCGTGGCGAACGACGCGAGCGTGACGTTCATGTCCGCCGCCTTGACGAACGGCATGGTCGCGTCGACGCTGGCCAGGTGTTCGACGCCCTTGATCTGGGCGGCGTACTCGGGCGACGCCGCCCCCTCGCGGCTGGTGACAAACGTGAGGCGCGCGCCGGCCTGGCGCGTGGCCTCGTGGAGCACCGGCAGCAGACGCTTGATGTGCGTGTACCGGTGCCCGTCGTTGTTGGGCTCGAAGATGGCGACGTGCATCGGCCAACCCTATCGGCCCGATCGGCCCGGCACGCGCGAAAACCCGTGACGGCCCACGCTACGCTCGCGCATGCTCGACCTCGCAGACCAGCGGATCCTGCTCACCGGGGGCTCGGGGTTTCTGGGCCGTGCGGTGCGGCACGCGCTCAACCTCCGGGGCGTGCCCGCGCACGCGATCCTCGCCCCGACGCGCGGCGCGTGCGACCTGACACGTCAGGACCAGGCAGAGCGGCTCGTCGGCGCGTGCTTCGAGGGGCGGGGCCCGACGCTGATCCTGCACCTCGCGGGGTTTGTGGGCGGGCTGGGGGCGAACCGCCAATGGCCGTCGCGGTTCTTCCACGACAACCTGGTCATGACGCTGCACCTGGTCGAGGCCTGCCGGGCCGCGGGGCTGCTGGGGGGCTTGACGTTCGTGCAGGTGGGGACGATGTGCTCGTACCCGGCCGACGCCCCGTGCCCGTACCGCGAAGATGACTTGTGGCGGGGCCGGCCCGACGCCGAGATCGCCAGCTACGGCGTGGCCAAGCTCGCGACCCACCAACTGCTGGAGTCGTACCGGCTGGAGCACGCCCTGCGCTTCGCGTACGTCATCCCGACGGGGTTCTTCGGGCCCGGGGATAACACGAACCCGGCGACCTCGCACGTCGCGGGTGCATTGACGAAGAAGTACGTCGACGCGGCCCGCGCGGGCGCGGCGCGGGTCGTGAACTGGGGCTCGGGCGCGCCGCTGCGCGACCTGCTGTACATCGACGACGCCGCGGAGGGGCTGCTGCGGGCGGCGGAAGTCGTGTCGGACGGGACGCCGATCAACCTGACGGGCGGGCGCGAGGTGTCGATCCGCGAACTGGCGGGAATCGTCGCGGGGCTGGCGGGCTTCAAGGGCGAGACGGTGTGGGACACGAGCAAGGGCGACGGGCAGGCGCGGCGGAGCCTTGACGGGGCGCGGGCCGCGGCCATGCTGGGGTGGTCGCCCCGGGTGACGCTGGAGGAAGGCCTGGCCCGGACGGTGGCGTGGTACCGGGCGAATGCGGGCGATGTGCGGGGCGGAACGTGAAGTCGGCGCGATTCCGCGCCGATGCTCCGGGCCGCTCCGCGAACCGGCGTCGGGTCCGGGAACGTACGATTCTGCCCCCGGCGGGCGGGGCGCGGGGCTGAACACACACCGAGCAGCGGCGTCGTGGCGCCGGCGGGAGAGGTCATGGCGAAGGGCAACATCATCGTCGTCACGGGCGCGGGCGGGTTCATCGGCGGGCACCTGGTGGCCCGGCTGCTGGAGCAGGGGCACCACGTCCGGGCGGCGGACGTCAAGCCGCTGGACGAGTGGTACCAGGTGCACCGGCACGCGGAGAACTACGCCGGGCCGGGCTCGACGACGAAGCTGGGGGGCGACTGTCGCGACTTCAAGGTCTGTCGCGCCCTGTGCCGCGGGGCGTCGGAGGTGTACCAGCTCGCGGCGGACATGGGGGGCATGGGGTTCATCGAGAACAACAAGGCCCTGTGCATGCTGAGCGTGCTGACGAACACGCACATGATCCTGGCGGCGCAGGAGGCCGGCGTGTCGCGGTTCTTCTACGCGAGTTCGGCGTGCGTGTACAACGCGGACAAGCAGAAGGACCCGAACATCGTGGCGCTCAAGGAAGCGGACGCGTACCCCGCGCTGCCCGAGGACGGCTACGGCTGGGAGAAGCTCTTCAGCGAGCGCATGTGCCGCCACTTCCGCGAGGACTTCGGGCTGCACGCGCGCGTGGCGCGCTTCCACAACGTGTACGGCCCGCACGGGACGTGGGAGGGCGGGCGCGAGAAGGCCCCCGCCGCCATCTGCCGCAAGGTGATCGCGGCGAAGGTCTCGGGCAAGCACGAGATCGAGATCTGGGGCGACGGGACGCAGACCCGCTCGTTCATGTACATCGACGACTGCGTGAAGGGCATCGACCGCATCACGCACTCGGACATCCTGGAGCCCATCAACCTCGGCAGCAGCGAGCTCGTGAGCATCAACCAGCTCGTGGACATCGCCGAGGAGATCGCGGGCGTGAAGCTCGAGCGCACGTACAAGCTCGACGCGCCGCGGGGCGTCGCGGGACGCAACAGCGACAACACCAAGATCAACCAGTACCTGGGCTGGGAGCCCGACACGCGCCTGCGTGACGGCATGGAGAAGACCTTCCGCTGGATCTACGACCAGTTCACGCAGAAGTACACGCCGAAGACGGCGCACCTCAGCAGCGTGAGCACCTTCACCAAGGGCTCGCACCCGATCCCGGGCGACGGCTTCAACCCCGAGTCGCGCTCGATGGACACCTGGACGCAGGGCATCCCCGCGGGCTGGGGCGCCCCGCCGGCGAAGAGTGCCAGCGGCAAGAAGACAGCCGTCACGAAGACAGCGGCCAAGAAGCCCGCACACACGAAGACCGCCGCCAAGAAGACGGCCAAAAAGGCCAAGTCCCGGCGCTAGCCCGCGCCGCCGGGGTGCGTCCAAAACGAAACAAGCGGGGCGTCGAGCCCCGCCTGTGGTTTGCCGGATGGACTGGCCGCGTGTTCAGCGCCGACGGCGGAAGGCCAGCAGGCCCGCGCCGCAGGCGATGCCCAGGGCGCCGGGCGCGGGGACGAAGCCCTGCACGACGATGACGCGATCGCCCCCGCCGAAAGTTGAGAACAGGAAGTCGCCGGTGTACGGATCGATGTGGGCACCTTCGGCCCCGCTCAGCCCGGTGATGAAGTCGCGCCGTGATCCGACGATCGGGTCGCCGTTGGCGTCGACGTCGTAGACGGCGACGTTGCCCGCGGAGAACTCCGAGACGAGCATCGAGGGCCCGCTGAAGAGGGGGGAGCCCAGGGGCACGTACACGAACCCTTCCGGCCCCCCGGGGAGCGTGGCGGTCTGCACGGCCGAAACGATGTCGAAGGTGCCCATGCCGTCAGGGGTGTACGTGGCGTCGTAGAACTCCCCGCCAGACCAGGAAGCAAGCTTCATGCGACCCGCACCGGAGTATCCGGCGGGGACGAACTGAATGGAGGCGTGGGATTGGGCGATACCGAGCGGTGCGAGGTTGATCACCTTGTCCGGGGTGGTGCTGCCGGGTAGATACTGCCCGAGCTCGTTCACCGGCCAGCGCGAGGCGAAGAGAACGCCGTTGGGCCCGTAGCAGACGCCGCCATCGTTGTACTCGGCGGACGCGAAGAGCGTGGTCGTGCCGGTGAAACCGGTGATGTGCCCGGCGCCATCGCGGGTGACGCCCACGGCGTACAACGCGCCCAGAGCGCCGTTGGCGTTCCCGCCAAGGAGCAGCGTGTTGGGAGATCCGGCCAGGACGGTGAGCCCGCCGTAGAGCGGCGGCACGTCCGGCGCGGAGCCAAGATCCGTGTACGTGTACGAGCCGGCGTAGAAGGGATCAATCACCTGCCCGGCGGCAGAGGAAACGAAAAGGCAGGCAATGCCCGCACCAACAACTCGGCGGTTCATAAGTCTCTCTCCTCGTGCCGGATGTGACCGGCACGGCAAGTCTAGTCGCGCGGTCGGGGTCGCGCCAAGGGAAAACTGCAAAGGTGCCGGTGGGGGCTGGCGTGCGCGCGTCTCCGGGCACGCGCGAAGAGCCCCGAGAGCGGGCCGGCACGACGGTCCACCACGAAGGACGGACGGCCTTCCCCGATCCGTCGGGGCGGGTAGCATCCGCTCCCCCGCATGACGGAGTTCCTGCAAACCCTGACCGACGGCGTGACCGTGGGCATGCTCTACGCCCTCATCGCGCTCGGCTACACGATGGTCTACGGGATCCTGAAGTTCATCAACTTCGCCCATTCCGACGTCTTCGCGCTGGGCGTGCACCTGTCGATCGTGATCGCGTCGGTGCTGGGCATCAAGGCCCTGGGCGTGACCGAGGCTGCCCCGTGGTACATGGGCGGGCTGGTGCTGGTGCTGGTGATGGCGGCGTGCGGGGCGATCGGGTTCGTGATCGAGCGACTGGCGTACAGGCCCCTGCGGAGCGCCCCGCGCCTGAACGTGCTGATCACGGCGATCGGGGTGTCCCTGCTGTTGCAGAACGCGGGGCAGTTGCCTGCGATCTTCGGGCCGTATCCCAAACCCTGGCCCCAACTGGTGCCGAACGAGGTGCTGTTCGAGACGGGCGGGGTGAAGTTCCGGCTGGTGCACGGCGCGGTGCTGGGCACGGCGGTCGCGCTGATGGTCGGGCTCAACGCGCTGATCTTCCGGACCAAGGTGGGCGCGGCGATGCGGGCGGTGTCCTTCAGCCCGCGCCACGCCTCGCTGATGGGCATCAACGTGGATCGCATCATCTCGTTCACGTTTGTCGTCGGCTCGATGCTGGCGGCGGCGGGCGGGTTCCTCTACGGGGTGTACTACGAAGGGCAGATGAAGCAGTCGGCCGACTCGGTCTGGGTCATGCTCGGGCTGCGGGCGTTCGTGGCGGCGGTGGTCGGGGGCATCGGCAACGTGCGCGGGGCGGTGCTGGGGGGCCTGCTGATCGGGCTGATCGAGTTCTTCGGGGTGCAGTACCTCTCCGACCAGTACCGCGACGCGTACGTCTTTGCGATCCTGATCCTGGTGCTCCTGTTCAAGCCCGAGGGCGTGCTGGGCAAGGCCGTGACGGAGAAGGTGTAGTGTCGATCATCCGGCGACAGGCCGCGGCGTTGCGTCCCCCCGCGTGGCGGGGGCTGGTGTCGGCGTGCTGGCCGGTCCTCGTGGCGGTGGTGGTGGGGCTGGTGTGCTACCTGGCGATCGGCCCGCTGCTGGGGAGCTTCGCGAGCAAGATCATGCTGATCATCGGGATCAACGTGATCCTGGCGGTGTCGCTGACGATCGTGAACGGCTTCACCGGGCAGTTCTCGATGGGGCACGCGGCGTTCATGGCGATCGGCGGGTACGTGGCGGCGGCGATCGTGCTCTACGGCAGCATGCGCCTGTTCGGCACGGGTGAGTTCCAGGGCGGGGCGCTCTCGCTCACGCAGGGCGCCGAATCGCGCGGGCTCATCGGGCGCGGCGACGTGCTGTTCCTGGTCGCGACGATCGCGGGCGGGCTGTTCGCGGCCGGGGCGGGGTACGTCGTCGGGCTGCCGAGCTTGCGCCTGCGGGGTGATTACCTGGCGATCGTGACGCTGGGCTTCGGCGAGATCGTGCGGGTGCTGCTGCAGGGCACGGGCGACCAGCTCCAGCCCTGGAAGGTGGCGGAGGTGCAGTCGACGCCGGCGTGGGAGCTGGCGCTGCGCCTGGGCGGGCCGCAGGGCTTCAACCTGCTCCCGACGTACACGACGCTGTTCTGGGTGTGGATGTGGGTGACGATCACGCTGCTGGCGGCGTACCGGCTGAAGACGAGCTCGTCGGGGCGGGCGTTCCTGTCGATCCGCGAGGACGAGATCGCGTCGCAGGCGATGGGCGTGGACGTGACGCGGTACAAGGTGCGGGCGTTCGTCATCGCGAGCTTCTTCGCCGGGGTGGCGGGAGCGATGTACGCGATGGACATCGGCGCGATGAACCCGCTCGACGGCGGGTTCCAGCGCTCGTTCGACATCATCATCATGGTGGTGCTGGGCGGGATGGGCTCGGTGTCGGGGGCGGTGCTGGCGGCGGTGGTGCTGTCGATCTTGCCCGAGGCGCTGCGGGGCTTGGCGCAGTACCGGCTGATCATCTATGCGCTGCTGCTCGTGCTCATGATGATCGTGCGGCCGCAGGGCCTCTTCGGGCTGCGCGAGGCGTGGGAGCTGGGCGTGCTGCGCCGGCTGCTCCGCGGGGAGGACAAGTCGTGATGGGCGCGCCCCGACCGGACAATCCGGGCTCGCCCGCGCCGGGCGCGGGCGGCGCGCCGGACGGCCGCCGTGCGTCGGAAGGGCAGGGCCCCTCGGCGGTGAGCGCCCCGCCCCTGCTGGACGTGCGCGGGATCTCGATCGCCTTCGGCGGGCTGAAGGCGGTGCAGAACTTCAGCCTGGCGATCCCGCGCGGGGGGCTGTACGGGCTCATCGGCCCCAACGGCGCGGGCAAGACGACGTGCTTCAACCTGCTGACGGGCGTCTATCGCACGCAGACGGGGTCGATCACGCTCGACGGGCTGCGGGTGGACGGGCTCAAGCCCCACCAGATCGCGGCGGCGGGGCTGTCACGCACCTTCCAGAACATCCGGCTCTTCGGCGACCTCACCGTGCTCGACAACGTGCGCCTGGGGTGCCACGTGCGCGGGCGACACTCGCTGTGGGGCACGCTGACGCGGTCGTCGTCGTACGTGGGGCAGGAACGGGCGATCCGCGAGCGAGCGGCCCACCTGCTCGACACCCTCGCGCTGGGCGACCGCGCTGACGAGCAGGCCCGGAACCTGCCCTACGGCGACCAGCGCCGGCTGGAGATCGCGCGGGCGCTGGCGACCGAGCCCCGCGTGCTGCTGCTCGACGAGCCGGCGGCGGGGATGAACCCGCAGGAGACCAAGGGGCTGGCGCGGATGATCCGGTCGATCCGCGACGCGTTCGACCTCACGATCCTGCTCATCGAGCACGACATGGGGCTGGTGATGGAGATCTGCGAGCAGATCACCGTGCTGGACTACGGGGTGACGATCGCGGTGGGCACGCCCCGCGAGGTGCAGGGCAACCCCAAGGTCATCGAGGCGTACCTGGGCCTGCCGGCCGACGAGGAGCCGGCGCCCCGCCCCGCGGGACAGGAGGCGCCCCGTGCTTGAAGTGAGGAACCTGCACGTGAACTACGGGGCGATCCGGGCGCTGCACGGGGTGTCGCTGAAGGTCGAGGCCGGGCAGATCGTGACGCTCATCGGGTGCAACGGGGCGGGCAAGAGCACGACGCTCCGGGCGATCTCGGGCCTGGCGAAGGCGAGCGAGGGATCGATCACGTTCGAGGGGCGTCCGCTGCGCGGGATGAAGCCCCACGAGATCGTGCGCCTGGGCGTGGTGCAGGCGCCCGAGGGGCGAGGCATCTTCGCGAACCTGACGGTGGACGAGAACCTGGCGATGGGGGCCTACATCCGGCGAGATCGCGAGGGCATCCGCGCGGACCGCGAAAAGGTGCTGACGCTCTTCCCGCGGATCAAGGAGCGCCTGACGCAGCGGGCGGGCACGCTCTCGGGGGGCGAGCAGCAGATGGTGGCGATCGCGCGGGCGATGCTCACGCGCCCGCGCCTGCTGCTGCTGGACGAGCCCAGTCTGGGGCTGGCGCCGCAGATCGTGCAGGTCATCTTCCGGGTGATCCGGGAGATCAACGCGGCGGGGACGACCATCCTGCTGGTGGAGCAGAACGCTTCCATGGCGCTGCGCGTGGCGCACCGCGCGCACGTGCTGGAGGTGGGGCGGGTCGTGATGGAAGGGGACGCCGCGTCGCTGGCGGCGAGCGACGAGGTGCGCAAGGTGTACCTCGGGCACGGGTAGGCAACGCCGCGCGGGGCGGGCGGGACAGGCGGGGCGGGCGTCTGCTAGACTGCCCGACTCGATCCGAACTGGTGGGGGCGCGAAGATGGCCGGCGACGCGGTCTCGACATTCGTGTACGGAGGACTGCCGGCGGCCTTGCCGCCCGGCTACGCGGCGGCGCCGATCCTGCCGACCGAGACGGGCGTCGTGCGCCTGTGCGTCGTGCTGCGGGGCGGGAACGCGGCCAAACTCGTGCACCTGCGCGACACGGTCGACGCCCGGGTGTGGCTGGGCTGCCTGGCCGACGCGGGCGGGCGCGTGCACGAGTGGCTCGAGCTGTGGGTGCAGGACCTGTCGGGCATCGCGCAGGCGCCGGCGATCTACCGCGAGGGGCTGAGCAACGCGGCGTTGGACGCGCGGTGGGTCGCGCGGTTCGCAGAGGCCGAGAAGCTCGACCAGGCGCCGCACGCGCTCGGGGCTTCGTGCGTGCTGCGGACGGGGCTGGAGCGTGAGCACCCCGCGCCGATCCTGATCGACCCGCGGGCGCTGCGCGCGATCGAGCCCAAGGACCGGCGGACGGGCGCGACCTGGACGCTCTGCACCGACGACGGGCTGCTGACGCGCCGCGGGGCCGCCCCGTACGGCACGACGCTGGCGCGCCACCTCTACCAGCCCGAACTGGGCGACGAGGCGACGCCCCTGCCCGTCGAGGACGCCACGCCCGCGGCGATGGGCATCCCCGAGCCCGCGCTCGCGCTCAACCTCGGGGGCGGGCTCATGCGCGTCGAGCGGTACTGCCCGCTGTCGTACGAGCAGTACGTGGACGCGCTGACCGGGCTGGACGCCGGCGAGGGCGAGGGCGACCCGCTGCTCGAGTCGATCGCGGCGACGGCGAGCGGCGAGCAGTTCGTGCCCGGCGCGGGGTGGCTCATGCTCAGCGCCTCGGCCGCGGGCCAGAGCCCGGCGGCGAGGCTCGTCGAAGCGCTGCACCTGAAACTCATGGCGCTGGGCGGGGCGGTCTCGGCGGTGCGTGCGGCGATCGCCTCGGGCCAGGCCCCGATGCTGAACGTGTCGGCCTCGAGCTTCCGCGTCACGCTCTCGGGGGGCGGTGCGGCGGCCCCGCTGTGGTGGTCGGCGCGCGTCGCGCTCGTCGAGCCGGGCGAGGGGCTTGAGCTCACGATCCCCGGCACCGACGTGCGGTACTACGTCGGCGGGCGGGGCGGGGCGGTGTCGATCTACGCGCCGTCGGGGATGGCGCAGGGCGGGGGCGGGCGCGGGCGCCTGCGCCTGCGCAACGTGGTGAGCGACGACGCCAGCGGGATCATCCTCGAAGCGACGCTGTCGACCCAGGACCGCGTCATGCCCGGGCCCAGCGACCTGCTGTGGCTGCGGTTCTCCGTCGGGGGCGAGCGGCTGGACCAGTACGCGACCATCGACTCGCGCGGGACGATGTCGCCCGGCGAGGTGCGCGTGCGGACCATCCCGCGCCGGATGCCCGCGGACGTGGCGGCCCGCCTCAAGGGCGCGCTGGGCGTGCCCATCCAGGACGTGACGTTCGAGATCCTGCCGATGCTGTCCTCGCCCTGCGATCTCTACGCGGTGGGCGTGCTCGCGACGCGCACGCTGCTCACCGGCAAGGGCGTGTCGCTGCCGGTGGCGATGGACGAACTGCTCAGCCTCGCGGGGCGCGTCGCGCAGGAGGCGTCGTCGGGCGAAGAACTCGTCTCGCGCCTGGAGCGGGCGTTCGCAGCCGAGCCTCGGTGGGCGGAGTCGCTCGGCCCGCACATGCTGGCGGCGACGGGCCTGCGCGCGGCGGAGGCGTCGGCGGTGATCCCTCCCCGGCTGTGGATGGGTGTGATCGCGATGGCGATCCGCTGCTTCACGGGCCTGGGCCCGGACGCTCGATGCCGCGACTTCGGCGATGCGCCCCCGGGCGGGCTGCACCGGGTCTTTGACGGGCTCATGGACGACCTGTACGCTCTCTTGGCCGGCTGCCGCACGCTCATCGTGGCGGACCACCGGCTCAACTCCGAGATTCGGGCGATCGTGCGCGAGTGCATGGTCGCGGCACGCTAGGCAGGCCTTTCTCTCATCAGGGGACACGCAATGAACCGGACGGCTGCACGCACGCTCACGTTCCTCGTCATCGGGCTGATCGCGGCGCTCTCGGCGGGTCTGGGCGGGTGCCAGCAGAAGCTGCGCATGGGCCGGTACGACCTGGGGGTGACGCCCGATTCGACGCTCCGCGAGGGCGGGCGCATGCCGCTGGTCGAGGTGGACCTCGTGGGCGTGGCGGAGTCGGACGTGGGGCAGTGGCAGGCGTACGACGTGAGCCGCTATTTCTCGGGCGAGGATCAGCTGCGTCGCTCGGCGGCGTCGTACACGCACACGCTGCGGTTCAGCAACGACGACGCGGGCACGAAGGTGATCCCCGCGTCGGATCCGATGTGGAAGGTGTGGCAGGACCGCGGGGTGACGACGCTGTTCGTGATGGCGAACTCGCGGACGATGCAGTTCGCGCCCGGGGCCGACTTCCGCAAGAAGATGATCCCGCTGACCACGGACAAGTGGGACAGCAGCACGCGTCGGCTGGAGATCGTCGTCACCTCGGGCAAGGTCGACTGCACGACCCCGATGAAGGTCGTGAAGTAGGCGGACTGCGTTGCGGCGCGAGATCGCGCGAGAGCGGGGGCGGGCATGGCTGGGTTCGGCCGGTTCGAGTCTGTAGACGAACTGGCCTCGGCCGGCCAGGTCGAGGTCCACGCCGCGCGCCCCGCGGGTGAATCCGGCCCGCCCCGGTTTGTCGTCAAGACCTTCCAGACGCTGAGCGAGTTCGCCGACCCCGAGGTCGTCGAGCGCGAGGCGGAGTTCTTCCTGCAGCGGGCGCGCCGCCAGGCGGAACTGGCGAAGAAATCGCCCGAGCGCTGGGCGCCGGTGCACGAGGCCGGGCGCACCGAGACGCACGCGTACTACGTCACCGATCGCTACGAACTGACCGGGCAGCGTCTGGTGGATTCGCGGCGCGAGCTGACGGCCCGGGCCATCGTGGACGTGGTCGGGGGCGTCGCGGACGCGCTGGGCGACCTGGACGGACGCCCGCACGGGGCGATCAAGGGCGGGAACGTCATGCTCGCCGGCGGGGGCGACGCGCTCGAGGGTGTCGGCGTGCTGCTGGCCGACCCGGCGGCCCCGGGGCAGCTGGACGCCAACTCGCCCGTCGACGACGTCCGCCAACTCGCCGGGTTCATGCACCAGATCGTGACCCACCGGCCCGCCCCGCGCGCGGGCGCGGTGGAGCGCAGCGACGACTGGTCGCGCATGGGCGGGCAGGGCGAGGCGCTGCGGGTGTTGTGCGAGCAGTGGCTGAACACCGCCCCGGGCACGCCCCTGCCGACGCCGGCGGACATGCGCGCCCGCCTGCGCGAGTGCCTCAAGGCCAAGGGCGCCCCCAAGGGCACGCCCAAGGCGCTCATCGCGGTCATCGCGGCGGTCGTGCTGCTGGGCGGGGGCGCGGGGGCGTACTTCTTCCTGGGAGGAACCCAAGAGAACGGAGTTCGGACGATCCCGGATCGACGCCTCGACCTGGAGGCGGGCGTCGCGACGGCCGCGCAGTGGCTCGAGAAAGAGGAACTGGAAGCCTCGTCCATCGTGAAGCGCGTGAACGAGCAGGTCGAGACCAGCGTCAAGGTGTTCTCGGAAGAGGACACGAAGAAGTGGGACGAGGCGGTGGCGGCGTTCAATGTGGCGGTGGAGCGCGTGCGTGCGCACCGGGGCGTGCCCTGGCCGGAGGACGTCACGCCCGACCTGCCCGCCCGTCAGCTCGCGGTCGACTCGGAGACGCGGACGCTTGGCGAGACGTTTCGGCTGACATTTCAGGGGGTGAAGTCGCTCGAGGGGGCCCTCAAGACGCCGACGGCGGAGGACGACCCGCGCGGCGGGCGCCCGGACGTCTGGGCGCAGCGCCTGCGAGCGCGGGCGACCGACGCCTTCAGCCGCGCCCAGGCGGAGATGAGCGACGGCGGGGGAGAGGGCGACGCGGCGCTGGCGAAGATGGCCGAGCAGCAGGCGGCGTTGTTCAAGGAGATCGACGAGGCCGCGGCGGTGGAGTGGAGCCCGACTCCGCCCACGGGCGCGGACGGGCAGCCGGACCTGATGGCGGGCGCGGAGCAGCGCGAGGCGAATCGTCGTCGTGTGAAAGAACTCGTGCGCCCCGAGGAGGGGCAGAAGCCGCTGGCGACGCGCGTCACCGAGTTCGTCGACCTGGTCAAGAAGGCGTCGAGCGAGTCGCGATCGGGCGTTGAGCGGCAGATCGCGGCGGCGATCGAGGCGTGGAGCGCGCCCGCGGCGGAGGGTCCGGGGTCGGCGGCCGCGATCCGCGAGGCGGCGTCGGCGCGTCTGCGCCGCGTGCAGCGGGCGTTCCTGGAGACGACGGGCGGCGCGGGGCTGGCGCAGGCGCGCCGGGACATGCGGGGCGTGGAGGAGTGGGCCAAGGGCGTGTACGACGCGGCGCCGACGTTTACGGCGCCGGGCGTGCCCGCGGGCAGCGCGGTGAACGTGCGGCCGCTGATCGACGCGATGGCCCGCCGGCGCGACGAGGTGCTCGCCGAGGCGGCCAAGGTGGTGGCCGATGACAACCGCGTGCCGGACGCGAACGACACGGCGTACTGGTCGGGCGTGCGCGCGCGGGCGAAGAGCGCGACGGACTTCGGCGCGGCCGGGGTCGCCCTGGTGAGCACGGGCGTCGCGATCGAGTCGCTGCTCGCGCAGGGCATGACCCTCTCGGAAGCGCCGGCGACGGGCGCCAAGACGCTCGCCAATCTGCGCGACGACGCGTCGGGCAACGCGGCGTTCGGCGAGTTGGGCGCGATGGTGGCGCCCGTGCTGGCGCGCGTCACGGAACTGGAACGCATCGCGGGGCTCGAGAACCCCTCGGACCTGCTGACGACCATCACCGAGGCGGCCAACGGGCCGGACGCGTCGCGCGCGGTGACGGCGTGGCGCACGCTGCTCACGCGCGGGTACCCGGCCCGGGCGGCGGACCTGTCGACGCTCGCGGGCGTGCGCGCGGACGCGTACGAGCGGGCGATCGCGGGCGTGCCCGACGCGGGGCGGCGAGCGGCCCTGAGCGACGCGGGCAAGGCCAACGTCCGCGACGCGTGGTTCGCGTTCGCCAACGACAGAGCGAACGGGGTCGTCGCGGAGGTGGAGGCCGCGTTCGGGGCAATGGCCGCGGCGGGCGTGAGCGAGGGCGACCTCGCGAAGGCGCAGCCGTGGGTGCGGCGCAACTACGGGCGGTACCAGTTCGCGGCGCGGGTGCGGGCGATCGCCGACGGGCGGGCGGAGGACCAGATCAACGCGGTCGCGCCGGTGGTGAAGGCCTGGCTGGATGCGGAGCGGGCCGCGGGGAGCGCGCCGGCGTGGGAGACGTTGTTCAGGGCGCTGGATCCGGTGGCGGCGGGGAAGGTGACGGACCTGACGAAGGACGTGGGCCCGGCGCGGGTGGGCTGGACGGGACGGTTCGGGGCGGGCGCGGACGGGTCGGTGATGAACTACGCGTGGACGGCGCCGAGCGGGCGGAGCTATGACCTTGAGTTCGTGCGGGTATCAAACAGCGCGGACGGGGCGGTGTACGTGTGCACGGAAGAGGCGTCGGTCGGGCTGTTCATCGACCTCATGACGGCGGCGAACCAGTGGGAGGACATCGCCAAGGCGCACGGGCGCATGCGCCTCAACGCCCAGAGCGTGACCGCGCGCCGGGGACCGTCGGCGTGGACGTGGGTCGCCGGCGAGGAGATGGAGATCAGCGAGCGCCGGGAGAACGACCCGCGCCGCGACCCGACGGGGGCCGGCTGGCTGGTGTCCACGAACGCGCTGCCCGAGACGGGCTACTACGACCCGCAGTTGCCGGCGCCCACGCCGCCGAACGCGAACTCGCCGATGACGCGGGTGCCGGCGGCGGCGGCGCTGCTGGCGGCGTCGTGGGCGGGGTGCCGGCTGCCCTCGCCGGGCGAGTGGCAGTTGGCCGCGGACACGGGCCCGGGCGATGCGAACCGCCGGGACGCGACGTGGGCGACCCAGCACGCGTACATCGCGCAGCTGAAGTCGATCATTCAGAACGGCGCGCGGCCGTACGACAAGCTGCAGTTCCCGATGGGCGATCACCTGCAACTGCAGGGTGAACGCGTGCAGGACGACGCGGACGGCACGCCGGCGGTGACGGAGACCGACGGGGTGCTGTGGTTCCGCGACGTGACGGCGGGGACGGGGCGGTTCAAGAACCTGGTGGGGAACGCGGCGGAGTGGGTGCACGAGAACCCGGCGGCGATGGACGCGCTGCCGGTGCGGGCGACGCTGGCGAGTTGTCGTGAGGCGTTGGGCGGGACGTCGCTGGCGGGGCTGGGCGTGATCGGCGGCTCGGCGATGTCGGGCGGGACGATCGAGCCTCGCCAGACCGTGCGGGCGCTGGGGCGCGGAGAAGAGGCGGCCGGATTCCGGGCCAGCACGAGCGAGCCGCAGGGTTTCTCGGATGTCGGGTTCCGCCTGGCGTTCTCATCGGGCGCGGGCGGGGGCGCGGGCACGCCGAAGGACCGGGTGCTGGCGCAGTTGGCGGGGACGGCGTATCTGACGGGCTCGACGCCGTAGGTTGGGCCTACTCGGGCTCGACGAAGGCGGTGGCGCTGTCGCGGTCGCCCTGGGTCGAGCGGACGTGCTGCTGGTGGGTGACCATGCGGGAGCCCAGGCTGTCGGACGCGACGGTGTTGCCCGAGCCGCGCGGGTGGACGAATGCGGACGGGGTGTGGCGGGAGAAGCACCCGCCGAGAGCGAGGACGGCGAGCGAGGCGATGGCGAGTCGGGTGCGGCGGGCGGGCATGGGCGACCTCCAGTGCACGGAAGATCGAGCGATGCACGGGCTGGAAACAGGGATGATGGAGGCGAAGGGCGGCGTGGCGCGCCACGAGACGGGCTGTGCGGCGCGGGGCGGGCGTGCGGGCGCTGTTACCGGCGCGGGCACGACGAGCGGGCGTCGGCTTTGAGCGGGGGCTGATGTCCGGTAAGATGGGACGGTTCGCGACGGGTTCCTCCGGCGCGGGGGATGCTGGAGGTGTGTGGCGTGATGGATTCACCCAACGAGCGGGGACGCCGGTTGCAGTCGCTGTCGCGCAAGCTGCGGGTGCTGCACGCGCAGCTCGCGGACCAGCCGGCGGACATGCGGGCCGAGCAGATCCGCGACCAGGTGCAGCAGGCGATCGCGTCGCTGCAGCCGGCGGAGCGCGAGCCGTTCCTGAAGGACCTGCTCGTCTCGTTCCCGACGTGGTCGGCGGGCGAAGCAGCCGCGGCCCCGGCGCCGGCCCCACGGGCCCCGGCGGCGCCGCAGGTGCCCGCTGATCCCAAGTCGCTCGCGGACCGGCTGGTGGAGATGGCGGGCACGATGACCGACGCCGAGAAGCGGGAGATCGCGCAGCGACTGCGCGGGGCGTTCCCGCTGCCCGGGCCGGTGCTGACGGCCCAGGGCGGGACGGGCGCGGGCACGGGCAGCAGCGGGCTGACGGCGGCGGCGGCGGCGGCGATGAGCGCGTCGCCGATGTTCAGCGGGAGCGGGAACGCGGCGGCGGAGCTGCGCAAGCAGACGGGGCTGCCGGCGGAGGCACCGCTGGACGGCAACCGGGTGACGGAGCTGGCGGCGATCCTGGCGGAGTTCACGCTGCGCCTGGAGCCGTGGGCGTGCTCGTACTGGCGGGACATGGCGCCGGACGCGAAGAACCAGGTGTTCCCGGCGCTGAAGACGGAGCTTCCCAAGTTCATGCTGGGCGACGAGAAGGTCCCGCGCGAGTCGGTGGCGAAGAGCGCGTACCGCCTGCGGAGCCTGATCTCGCTGCTGATGAAGGGCGTGACGGAGGGAGGCCGCGCGTACGCGCGCGAGCACCTGAGCGTGTTCTCGGTGGAGGCGATCGGGAAGGCGGCGGGGTCCGGGTCGCTGATGGAGAGCAAGGACGTCAAGAACTGGAAGCAGTACGTGCGCCAGATGGAGGGCGTGGACGCCCAGGCGATCGAGAAGAAGCTGAAGGCGATGATCGCGAAGGACGTGGACGCCGGGCTGAGCCAGGTGATCAAGTAGGTCCTGTCGAGTCGGGGAACGGGGCGGGGGCGCCCGAAGGGGACGATGCATGTCGAGCACGGGGCAGGTCCACTGGCACGAGGGGATGTTTCTCCAGCCGCACCATCTGCAGGCGATGCAGCGGGACCTGCTGGAGGCCGGGTGGCGTGAGCGTCGGCTGACGTGGGCGTTCCCGTACGGGGTGATCGAGCTGCGGGTGTCGAGCGACGCGCTCGAGAACATGCTGATCCGGATCGACCGGCTGCGGGCGGTGATGCCCAGCGGGCTGGAGATCGACGTGCCGGGGAACGCGGAGATCCCCGCGCTGGACATCAAGCGGGTGTTCCAGGCGTCGTCGGGCTCGTTCCTGGTGGGGCTGGGCGTCCCGCTCTGGCAGAACGGGCGGGCGAACACGGTCGAGGCGATGCTCTCGGGCGGCGGCGGGGCGGCGCGTCGCGCGGTGCAGGAAGAAGCCCGCGTGAAGCGGCTGTACCGGGTGTCGGAGGTGCAGCGGGCCGACGAGAACACGGGCGACAACACGCAGCCCATGATGGTGCGCCGCATCAACGCGCGCCTGGTCGTCGAGGGCGAGGACCTGACGGACCTGGAAGTGCTGCCCCTGCTGCGGATCATGCACGCGGCGGAGGAGCAGACGCTGCCCCGCCCGGACCCGCGGTTCATCCCGCCCTGCATGGTGCTGGGGGGCAACGCGACGCTGCGGAACATCGTGCGCGACCTGGGCGCGGGCGTGGAGGCCGCCCGCAAGGAACTGGTGAACCAGATGACCCGCGGCGGGTGGGTTCTGGAGAATCTGAAGGGCCCGCAGCTGATGCAGGTGCTGCGACTGCGGACGCTGAACCGGTTCTCGGCGATCCTGCCGGCGGCGGCCGCGGGGGGCATCGGCGGGTCGGGGTCGATGTCGCCCTACGACGTGTTCCTGATGCTGCGCGAGCTGCAGGGCGAGCTGGCGGCGTTGAGCCCGGACCGCGATCCGTTCGAGGCGCCCAAGTACGACCACGACAACCCGGGCACGATCTTCATGGAGCTGGACCGGCGGATCCGCCCGCTGCTGCGCGGCGACGTGCAGAAGCGGTTCGTGCAGGTGCCGTTCGTGAAGGACGGGCAGCACCTGGCGCTGAACCTGACGGACGAGCACCTGACGCAGCCGAACGGGTACTACCTGGGGATCAAGACGAAGCTGGACGCGACGAAGCTGGTGGCGCTGGTGGAGGACCAGGACCGGTTCAAGGTGATGCCCAAGAGCATGATCAAGCTGAACATCTTCGGGATGAAGCTGGCGTGGGAGCGGGTGCCGCCGATGGAGCTGCCCGGCGCGATCGACCTGCACTACTTCAAGCTGGACCTGGGGCAGAGCCAGAAGATGTGGGAGCGGGTGAACGGGGAGAAGGCGATGGCGGTGCGCTGGTCGGAGCTGGAGCCTCTGGACTACCAGGAGATCAGCCTGTACATGACGGTGCCGTAAGGGCGTGGGGCGTGGCGCGGGTGGGGTGGAGGCGGTGGACGCCGCGGGAGTGAAGGATGGCAACGCTGGTTGAGATCTGCGAGCCGCTGTTTCAGTACGTGTGCCGGCTGAACCGCCTGGGTCGCAAGGGCGGTCGGACGGACTACGGGATCGTGCGGTCGGAGCTGAAGGCGATCTTCGCGGACATGCGGACGAAGGCGGAGCAGACGCCCGGCCTGGCCGGGCCGTACGGCGAGGCCGAGCGGGTGCTGATCTTCTTTACGGACTCGATGATCCTGAACAGCCGCCTCCCGCCGGGGTGGAAGCCGATCAGCCACGAGCTGGGGGAGCTGGGGTTCGAGGAGAAGTTCTGGGATCTGCTGGACGACACGATGCGGGACCCGTCGGACTCGGCGACGCAGCGGCTGGCGGTGTACTACGTGTGCATCGGGCTGGGCTTCACGGGGCTGTACACGGGGCAGCCGGACTACATCCGCCGGAAGATGCTGGAGATCGCGGCCCGCATGCGGGGGATGATCGACGCGGACCAGTTGGCGCGGATCTGCCCGGACGCGTACGAGAACGTGGACACGCGGAACCTGACGCTGCCGCCGAACCGGAGCCTGATGAGCCTGGTGATCGTGCTGGTGGTGATGGTGGGGGTGCTGCTGGTGGCGTACGTGGAGCTGTTCCGCAACGCGAGCCGCGGGCTGCGCGACTCGCTGGAGGCGATCACGACGTCGGAGGTGCCGGAGCGTTCTGGATCGTGACGGGCGGGTTGGAGTCGGGCGGGTTCGTGACGGGCGTTGGCGTCGGGCTCGACGCCGAGGGAGGCAGGCATGCTGGGGCTGTTCGCGAATCTTCCCAGGCCGGTGCAGGCGCTGGTGCTGGTCGGCGGGCTGGTGGGGATCGGCTCGGGGGTGATGGCGTTCGTTCCCGGGGGGTTCCAGCGGCTGTTCATGTGGATCGCGATCGGCGTGGTTCTCGTCGTGATCCTGCTGCTGCTGTTCCGCGGGGTGCTGTGGCTGCGCAGCCGCTCGAAGAGCAAGCCGTTCGCCGAGGCGCTGGCGCGCGGCGGGCGTGGAACGGCGGACCCGGCGCAGAAGGCGCGGATGGACGACCTGCGCAAGAAGTTCGAGGACGGGGTGACGACGTTCAAGGCGGCGGGCAAGGACCTGTACAGCCTGCCGTGGTTCCTGCTCGCCGGCCCGCCCGGCTCGGGCAAGACCGAGGCGCTGCGCCACTGCAACGTGGGCTTCCCGCCGGGCCTGCAGGACCCGCTGCAGGGCGCGGGCGGGACGCTGAACATGCACTGGTGGTTCACGAACCACTCGGTGGTGCTCGACACCGCCGGTCGCATGTTCATGACCGAGGACGACCCGGAGTGGAAGTCGTTCATGAAGCTGCTGAAGACGGCCCGCCCGCGCTGCCCGATCAACGGGCTGCTGCTGGTGATCTCGTCGGAGAGCCTGCTGAAGGACTCGTCGGAGAAGATCGAGCAGACCGCCGGGGTCATCGCGCGCCAGCTCGACGTCATCCAGCGGACGCTGGACGTGCGCTTCCCCGTGAGCGTGATTGTCACGAAGTGCGACAAGATCGTGGGGTTCCGTGAGTTCTTCGAGACCATCACGCAGCCGGACGTGCAGCACCAGATCCTGGGGTGGAGCAACCCGGCGCAGCTCGACGAGAAGTTCGACCCCGCGAGCGTGGACAAGCACCTCGAGACGGTGCGTCAGCGGCTTATCCGCCGGCGGTTCGGGCTGCTGCAGAACCCGGTGCACACCGAGGACCCCAACGCCCGGCGGACCGACCAGGTGGACGAGCTGTTCGAGCTGCCCGACAACCTGGTGCGGATCGCCCCGCGCCTGCGCCGGTACCTGGAGATGATCTTCGTCGCGGGCGAGTGGAGCCCCAAGCCGCTGTTCCTGCGGGGCATCTACTTCACGAGCTCGATGCGCGAGGGCCAGGCGCTGGACGTGTCGCTGGCGCAGGCGCTGGGCATCGACGTGGATTCCATCCCCGGGGACAAGGAGTGGGACAAGGAGAAGTCGTACTTCCTGCGCGACGTCTTCATGGCCAAGGTCTTCCGCGAGAAGGGCCTGGTGACGCGCGCGGTGAACGTGAGCAAGTCGATCCGGCGTCAGCGGACGGCGCTCATCGCCACGAGCATGGCGGCGACGGTGATCCTGGGCGGGCTGGTCGCGCTGGGGGTGTTCACCTTCAAGAGCTCGCTGAAGGGGCCGGCGGATTTCTGGCGTGCGGCCCGCGTCGCGTTCCTGGGCGATGACCGCGAGGGGCTTGACCCGGTGGACCTGCGGCTCTTCGCGGACGGCCCCAACGGCGAGCCGGTCTTCCGCGGGACCGAGCGTCTGGACAGCGAGGTGCTGGACGAGGAGATCGACACGCCCGTGACGTTCCTGAAGCGGACGGCCGAGCGCGCGAACACGCCGGTGGAGACGCCGACGATCGCGAAGCCGGTGGGCGGGTTCCTGGGGTTCGGCGACAGCTTCCTGGAGCCGCAGCGGGCGGCGCACCGCCGGATCTTCGAGCACGCGGCGTTGGCGCCGCTGGTGGACCAGGCGCGGTCGAAACTGCAGAACGAGAAGACGTGGGGCCCGGAGGCGGTGGCGGCGCTGGCGGAGCTGGTGCGCCTGCAGACGTTCGCGCACGGGCAGACGCCCGACGTGGACGGGTCGCTGGCGGGCGCGATCAAGGGCGCGCTGGAGGACGGCGGGCGCGACACGCGCAAGAAGGCCGAGCCGCGGGCGGCGATCGACGCCGACGCGCTCGCGCGCTACGTGCTGGGCGGGGACGAAGCGGTGGGGACGGGGTACTTCAGCCGCGACTACCGCAACTCGCGCAACGAGCTCGCGCTGGCGGTGAGCCGCGCGTACCCGGACAGCACGTTCGGAGGCGACGGCCCGGCGGCGCTGCTGCAGGGCGACGAGGCGCGGTCGGTGCAGGTGGTGGACGACGCGGCGACGAACCTGGTGGAGAGCCTGGCGAACCCGGAGAGCGGGTCGGACACCGACATGGGGCGGCTGAACGCGCTGCTGACGGCGTTGCAGGCGTTCGACGCGGCGGAGAAGGACCTGCAGCAGTTCTCGTGGCTGCGGGCGCCGCGCGCGGGCGACGCGCCGGCCGACCCGACCACGGGCGAGGACTACGAGCGCTTCGCGGAAGGGGCGCGCGAGCGCCTGGCGAGCCTGAAGAAGGCGAAGGGGCAGGTGGACGAGGCGGCGGGGAAGCTCGGCGCATCGATCGACGACCCGATGGGGCTGTTCGCCAAGGCGCGGGCCGAGAGCATCGCGCGGGCGAAGTCGGCGGCGCAGCGCCTGATCGAGCAGTTGCCCACGAGCCCGAGCTCGATGGGCGAGGGGCTGATCGCGGACGCGGCGAAGAAGGCCGAGGCCGCCGACCCGCGCCGGCGCCTGCTGCGTGACCTGCGCGACCGGCTGACGGCGGCGCAGGCGACCATCGAGACGCAGCTGGGCGCCAAGCTGGACGCGAAGGAGTCGGAACTGCGGGGCGTGGCGCCGCTGGTGGCGATGGGGAACCGCGATCGCGAGGAACGGCGCGCGTACGAGGTGCGCTGGAGCATGGCCGACCGCGCCGGCAACTCGCTGGAGCAGGGCGTGCCCGAGGCGACGGCGGGGCGCGTGTCGCTGCTGGCGGCCGACCTGCGGTCGATCGACGATTCCTCGAAGTCTGACCTGGACGACATCGCGTCGTGGGGCGCGTGGGAAGCGCGGCGCGACGCGAAGCTCGACGCCGACCAGCGCCGCGCGCTCACGGACGGCGGGGTCGAGGCGCGGCGCGTGCACACGCGCATCGTGGAGCTGGCGGCGGCCAAGCGCCGCCAGGAGGCGGTGCTCGCGGCGATCGCGCGCTGGCCCCGCGACGACCGGGGTGTCGAGGCGCTGGTCAAGTCGCTGGCCGACGAGCGGGTGGGGACGGAGGACCCGGACCTGGCGCTGCGCCGGCTCAAGGCGCCCCCCGTGCCGATGACCCCGCTGGCCTCGGAGGAAGAGTTCCGGCGCGAGTACCACATCGACGCGGCGAAGCTGGTGATGCAGGACTACGCCGGGCTGCGGGCCCTGGTGCGCCCGGCGAACAACGCGAAGCCGACGCTGCTGGGGGCCAAGGAGATCGAAGAGCGTGCGGACTACCGCGCGATGGAGGGCGTGACCCGCCGCTACGCCGAGCGGTTCATCGAGTACTGGCGCAACGAGGCGCTGGGCACGGCGACCCCGAGCGTGCCGGCGTGGGCGGACTTTGCGGCGGCGCTGCCCCGGGTGAACATCATCGACCTGCGCGACACCCTGCGCGACCTGCGCACGAACGTGCAGCAGGCGTTCGACGCGACGCCTCCGATGTTGCGCCCGCCGACCTTCGACCGCACGAAGACCGAGACGCTGGACCAGTTCGCGGGCGTGGACAGCGACGCGTTCATGTCGGACCTGCGGTCGCAGCTGGACCGGTGGCGCCGCGTTGCGCAGCAGGCGGCGCCCGACGCGCGCCGCGACATCGTGGACGTGTGGATGAACGGGCAGGCGAGCAAGGAGTATTTCGCGGCGTTCCAGCCGGCGGGCCGCGGGATCAAGTGGTGGAACGACGCGCAGCTGCTGGGGCTCGAACTGCTGCGCAAGGCGACGGCGGGGGATGATCCGTTCGGGCTGATCGTCGCGACGGGCAAGGGCGTGCCCCTGGTCATCTGCCCGGACGCGACGCCCGACCTGACGCCCGACCAGGTGCGCCAGGTGGCGGACGCGGCGCGCCGGCTGGCGGTGCGCGGCACGGGCGGGGCGCTGCGTTCGCCGACGGCGGATTCGGCGCTGGACCAGGACGTGAACACCAAGCTGCGCCTGCTCTCCGGGCGCAGCGCCCTCGACGACAACCGCAAGATGCTGGAGTGGTTCGAGCGCGTGTCGGAGGTGGCGGACGCGGTGGGCAAGGAGAAGGCGTTCGGGGTGATGGTGCAGCACAGCCGCTCGCAGCCCCCGCCCGCGCGCGGGGGGGGCCCGGCGGCGGCGGACCAGTTCGGGTACGCGAAGCTGTTCGTGGGCGGGCAGGCGGTGGGCGAGGCGTTCAACCTTTCGCAGCCGCTGGACGCGGAGCGTGCGCGGCGTCTGCGGATCCCCGTGCCGCTGCCTGCGGGGCAGGGGGCGGAGATCCAGTTGTTCAAGGAAGACCCGGCAACGAACCCGAATGCGCAGCCGGCCTCGACCATCCCGATGCCGGGCGTGTGGAGCGTGCTGCGTTCCGGGCTGGTGGAGGGCGGGGAATACCGCGCGAACGACGGGGGCGGGTGGCGGGTGGTGGTGTCCAACGGCACGCACTACCTGTGGCTGGACGTGACGTTCGACCAGGACGCGCGTCTGCCGGCGCGCGATCGCTGGCCCACCTGGAGCGAGTGGCCCAAGCCGTAGTCGCGAGCAGGCTCGCCGGAGATGACGATGGGCAAGGACGGTCCGACGCGCGGAGATCAGGTGCACGTGGCGGCCTTCGGGAAGCACCCGGGGTGGGACGATCACATCGAGGAGATCGGCCTGGACTGCGCGCCCCTGGTGAACGCCAAGCGCGTGCTCTACACCGAGGGCATGTCCGGCAACATCGACGCCGGCGCGTGGGAGCGCCTGGCCGACGAGCAGCGCCTCGCGTCGTTCAAGCACCAGTTCTTCTGGCGCCTGCCCGAGGGGCTCATCGTCGGGCGGATGTGGTCGAGCCGCGACGGCAAAGGACGCACGAAGTACCCCATGATCGTGTGCGCGTTCGTCGAGGGGGCGCCCACGGCGTGGTCGATCGCGCAGATCCCCCGGCGCTTGGCGGCGGTGGAGTCCAAGTGCGTCGGCACGAACGCCGCGGAACTGGTGCGCCTGGCCATCGGCGAGGCGCGACGCGCGCTCGAGGATGAACTGGCGATCCTGCGCAGCGGGGGCGGCGGGCCCGCGCCCGCGGGCGACGACGCCGCCCTGTTGAAGCGACTGGTCGAGCACCCGGACCTGTCCGGGGGCGGCCCCGCGCAGGTGGGGCTGACGCGCGTGCTGTACGAGATCGAGCGCGAGATGGGGGCGTACCGCTCGAGCACGGGCACGACCCGCATGAGCCGCACGAGCGCGGACAACGCCGGCGCGCAGCACCTGCGCGTGCCTCGGTGCCTGGCGGAGGGGGGCGAGGCGGCCCGCGCCTGGCTGACGCTGCTGCACCAGGAAGTGTCGGACTACGCGCCGGTGCTCGTGCTCGAGCCGGCGGGCGAGACGTTCATTGATCTCGTGGTGGGGATGCCCAGCCCCGCGCAGCTCTTCTGCGTGCGGGCCGCCCCCAAGGGGCTGGCGCTCACGACCGACGTCCCGTACTCGATCGACGCGGGGTTCAGCGCGCAGGCGGCGGGGCGGGTGAACGAGTGGCGGGCGGGGCGGGTGCGGACGACCCAGAAGGCGCCCAGCGCGCCGGCGACGGGTGGCGACGGGGGCGGCAAGAAGAAGTGGCCCCTGTACGCCGGCATCGGCGCGGGCGCGGTCGTGCTCATCGTGCTGCTGCTGGTCCTGACATCGGGCGGATCGAACAAGGAGGCGGAATCGGGCGACGCGCCGGCGAGGGCGCGCGAGCCGAGCGAGACCGAGCCGCGGGCATCGACGCCCGCGCCGAAGGCGGGGCCGAGCGAGACGACCCCGGCGCCGGCGAGCGACGGGGACGGTGATCGAGCGGGTGCAACGCCCGCGCGAGCCCCGGCGAGCGGATCGCCGGCGAACGGGCCGGCCGCGAGCGGTGCGCCGGGCGCACCGCGGGTGGTGGCCGAGGCGTCGCCGACGTACCCGGAGGGCGACCCGCGTGCGGGATGGTCGTTCGTGGAGTGGGTGAACGCGGCCGGAGAATCGATCGCGACGCTGGAGCGCGAGGCCCGCGACGCGGGCGAGACGCCCAACCCCGAGTTCCGCCAGCGGCTGGAGCGCGCGGTCGAGCGCGAGTCGAAGTTCATCCGCACGGCGAACGTCACGCCGACCACGCGCGCGAGCGTGGTCCGCGACATGGCGTCGGTCGAGCGCGAGGTCAAGGAGGTCGCGGCGGGGGTCGATGCGGCCCTGGCACGCCTGCACGCGCGGGCCCGCGAGGACCTGGCGGCGCGGGCGGCGAAGGCGAGCGTGACGACGGAGGCCATGCGGGCGGCGTGGGTGCGGGGCGTCGCGCGGATCGATCTGTCGAAGGGGCGCAAGGCCGCGTTCGACCAGGTTGAGTCGCTCGAGCGGGCGATCGTGCAGGCGGAGCGTGACGTGCTGGGCGTCGCGTTCGAGACCCCGGCGCTGGACGAGGCGAACACGGGCGCGCTCGAGGCGCAGGCGACGGCGCGGCGTGACGCGGCGCTCGTGACGGCGGCGGACGGGGTGATCGCCGGCGAGCCGGCCCGGGCCGAGGGCGTCGTCCGCGAGCTGCGTGCCTGGGGCGATGCCCGGCGGGACGTGCTGGACAAGGCGGCGGCGTCGGAGCGCGCGCTGGCGCTGGGTGCCGCGAGCGACGAGCGCATCGCGGAAGCGGCGTCGCCCGCCGAGTTGCT